>NZ_JBFSVE010000025.1:0-68239 GCF_041467715.1 Vibrio sp. 10N.247.311.14 | reverse complement strand
CCACAACGGTATGCTAAGAACAAAAATGCCGTTCACTCTTAAGTGAACGGCATTAGCTCAATAGAGCTGCTTTCTAAAATGCTTTACTGAGAAACCTAGCTGCGCTTTGGCTGTCTGTAAGTTTTACCGGCAATTTGGTATGTGTCTTTTTGCTTCAATTCAAACATCGTTTCAAAGAACCAAGCTGCAAATTTGATTAAGTCATCGCCTTCATTCATAACATGTTCGATGTACTCTTGCTCTTCGCCTTGTTCATTTTCTTGAAGCGTCACGTGGTAAATACGCTTTTCGCCTTCCACTTCAGCAAGTGCAAATTGACCAGTCAGTGATGCAGCAGCCTCAGCGACTTCTGTATCCTCATTGGATTTCAATAGCTCAAGCGCTTGAGGCAGGCCATCTAGTGCGCAGATAGCTTTTACCAGTACTTCAAATTCATTTTGCTGCATTTTGTTTTTACCTATTCAATGGACCGAAGCATTGTAGAAAACCATCAGCACAAATACAACGTATTAACGATGGTGCGTTAAACGATAGTGAATTTAGTGTTTAGCTATATTCCACTTCAACAGTATCGCCTTTGTTGTTCATTTTGGTTGAAGACCAAAGCACTCCGCCCATGGCTGCGCCAATAATGAGGTAGAACACGCCTAACTGTTGATGAGTCGTGACCCAACTCTCTACTAGATACCCACCCAATAAACCCGCTAAACACATCTGAATAGAGCCCGACAATGCCGATACTGCGCCCGCTTGCTTCTTATGAGGTTCTAATAACATGCTGATTGATAATGGGAACGAAATGCCTTGTGCTATCGCCAACCAAGTAAACGCCCAAACCAAGTTAAAGATGGATAACTCATGAGTAAGAAGCCAAGTTCCCGAAGCCAAAATAATCAAAATCGCAAGGCTCATCAATTGCGGAGTGCTAAACCTACGATTGAGCAAGTTCAAAGCAACGCTACCGATCAGTAAGCCTGCCGAAGGGACAATCATCAATGAACCATACTCAGCGGCGGTCAACCCCAATTGCTCTTGCATTAAGAATGGGAACAAAGATAACGATACCAAACTCGCCATATAACTCATCCAGTTATAACTGGCGCTGCTTATCACTTGGCGATTCGTTAACAAGCGTCCGTAGTTCTTTACCACTTGGCTGACTTCAAAACGGCTCTTCCCATATGGCAGAGTTTCATGCAACACGAAGTAACCCAGTGTGAATATCGCCAGTAAATACAATAGAACGAAAAGGAACACCGCCTGCCAACCAAGGTGGAATGAAATCCAGCCACCAAATACAGGCGCGATGATCGGCATAATCGACGCGGTGATCGAGATATAAGACAACGCTTTGGTAAGCTGTGAACCATCATAGCTGTCACGAAGCACACTTCGCCCAAGAACCGAGGCACTGCCCGCCCCTAAACCTTGCAGCAAGCGACCAACTTCTAGCGCCGTCATATTGTCAGAAAACACAACACAAACGACTGTACCAATCAAATAAACACCCTGACCTAACAAGAAGATAGGTCTTCTTCCCACCGCATCGGACATCGGTCCGTAAAATAGCTGAGACAAGCCAAAACCCACCAGAAACAGCGTGACGAGAAGCTGTACATCTACTTGAGTAGCACTTAAATCAGAAGCAATTAACGGTAATGCTGGCAAGTAGATGCTCACACCCACCTGCCCCGTAGCAATAATCATCATTGCTAAGAGTAACGGTGTTTTTTTAAAGGTCGATTGGCTCAAAAAATTCCCTATTCGTTTGATATTTGTTCATTAGACGAGTTTACATTCAAAACCAATAATTGATAATTAGCTAAATTGGAATTTTATTAAGTCCCAACAGGAAATAATATGGATTGGATTCTTAACGTAAAAAGCTACGTCAGAGTAGTCGAAGAAGGCAGCTTCAATGGTGCTGCTCGAAAGCTGAACACCACCAGCTCGGCGATCAGTAAAAGAGTGAACTGGTTAGAAGAGCGCATCGGCACCCAACTGTTAAAGCGTACCACGCGATCAATTAGCCAAACCGAAGCAGGTGCGCTCTTTTACCTGCGAGCCAAGGATCAGCTCGACAATTGGCAGTCCATTATTGATGAGACTCGCTCGGTTAACCAAACCCCAGCAGGCCTATTAAAGATTGGCGCTACGATTGCGGTTGGCTCTAAGTTTCTGGTGCAATACATGGACGACTTCTTAGAAAAGTACCCTGATATTAAGGTACAACTCATCACCACTACGCCCGGTCAATTACCCGAGCTTGGCTTGGACTTGGTAATCAGTCGTGAACTAGAACAACTCAACTCATTAAGCTTCAAGAAAACACCGCTGTTTGAACACAGAGCCAGCTTCTATGCAGCACCAAGCTATCTTGCCAAACACGGCTACCCCACTTGCGAGCAAGATTTGGAGCAACACAACTCGTTAATTTGGGGAGAGCGTCCGACCCGTGAAGTAGCACTCACCAAAGGGCAGCGAATAACGTTAAACGGTAACTTTGCGACCACTAATCCAGAGGCTTTGTTTCATGCTGCGAAGCGAGGAATGGGCGTACTGTTAACCATCAAAGCGATGATCAAAGAGGATCTAAAGCAAGGGACATTAGTTCCAGTATTGCCAAATATTACCGCCGACGAAGTGATGGTTTACGCGTACTACCCTAAGCTTGATTACTCGCACACGCGAACCAAGCTCTTTTTGGACCATCTGAAAGACAGGCTAGACAAAGAGCGTAGCACGCAAGCTCTGTGAAATAAGTCACGTTTTAATTTGAAAAGTTATACAACACGGTCAATAATAAACTTGACGCATATAGATTATACAAGTTCGCACATATACAAGATAATACGTATACCGCTTACACAGTGAATCTGGTTAACTAGGGGTGGTGGCTATGACTCAACATACGCACAATAGCATGATAGACACAGAGCGCATTGGCCGTTTGCTGAAATTGGAAGGTATCGACCTTTTAGAGTCAGCTGTGCTTACTTTACATCAGACCTTTGATACTCAATACACTAGCATCATTGAGAAGAAGTACTTCCCTGACCAAACCGTTCCTTTGGTGATCGCCCATTCTGATCATGTATTACATGACAAAATCAATGCGCGCCATGGTCACATCTACCAACAAGCCGTCAATCAAAGACACCCAGATTGCTCATTTTCTCAGTACATCGTCCAGTCATTGCCAACATCGGCATTTAGGCAGGAAATCACCTCACAAAACTCCATCGCGATCCCGACTCAAACTCAAAGTGGCGAAGTGATGGGCGTGCTGTTTTCAACGTTCACCTCGCCTCTTAGCCCTGATCAGCAACAAGACGTGGTAAAGCACCATCAATTGTTCGCCGACATCATCATCCACACCTTGCGTGAAATGTGGTTTAACGATCGTTCCGAACAACTTGTAAATCAGCTTAGTTATGAGGTGTCACACGACAGCCTAACCGGGTTACTCAACCGAAGCTGTTTATCAGATACCTTAGAGTCGATTACTCAACAGAGCGTCACTCCTTTTACATTGGCTTTACTCGATATCAATAGCTTCAAAGCCATTAATGATATGCACGGTAATTATATTGGCGACAAGGTGCTGCAGTTTGTCGCAGAAACCTTGCGGAGAACCTTACCCGAAAGCAACCTGACTTTCCGGACTGCTGGCAACGAGTTCGCCTTCATCACCTACCATTCTGATCCGATAGCCGTGTGCGAACAAATACTGGCCAAAATTAAGCAGGGCTACAGTAGCGTTGATATCAAGATAGATTTCGACGTCAGCATCGGTATTGCCAGTTCGGATGGAGACAACAAAGACGTTGAGCAAATCATCTTCAATACCAGCTTGGCGCTTAAAGAGTGTAAACACAGCCAAGATACTCATATTCAATGTTATGACACTCACTTAAGAGTTCGTTACCAAAGAAAAACCGAGCTAGTCGCAGCGCTACGAAGTGAGCTGGAAAACCCAATTTCACAAAGCTATATCCCCGACAGCAATGGAATGTACGTAGTGGTACAGCCGATTGTGGGTCAAGGTGAAACGCAATGGGAATATTTCGAGGTACTGACTCGCTGGAAAACCGCCAGACATGGAGACATCTCACCCGTAGAGTTTATTCAAGTGGCAGAAGAGTCAGGGCTGATTGTCGAATTAGGTGAACGCATTATTGAATTGGTGTGCCGCGCTAAAACCACACTAGAGCAAGGCTTGGGCTACAAGGTTAAACTTGGAATCAACTGCTCTGCGCACGAGCTTACTGATTCGAAACGTTATATATCCTACCTGACTCGAACCATTGAACAGCACCATTTTAAGGCGAATGAGTTTGTTATCGAGTTAACCGAAACCGTTCTGTTATCGCCAACACAAGAGACAAAATCCGCGCTTAACTTTCTGAGAGGACAAGGCTTCACGATTGCACTCGACGACTTTGGTACAGGCTACTCCAGTTTGAACTACATCCACAGCTACCCTATCGATTGCATTAAAATTGATGCGACCTTTATTCGAGACTTGTTAACTAGTTCGACCTCAGAGAGCGTAGTATGGCTGATTGTTCAACTGGCCCATAGACTCGATGTATCTTTGGTTGCGGAAGGTGTTGAGAAGCGTGAGCAATTAGAAAAGCTGCACGCGATGGGATGTGACAAGATCCAAGGTTACCTCTACTCACCTCCAATGCGACCTGAAGCTATCGTTAGCTATGTCGCGCACTCAGAGCCTTTAGTTTAAACCCTTACCGAACCTTCTATTGAGAACTAAAAAGCCGCAAGAGCATCACTTAACACTGACTGTGCTTTGTGATGCTCTTGCGGCTTTAAAACAGTTTAATGGCTAGCTACTTACTAACATTATTAACCATTGCTAGATTGCGCGTTTCTAACGCTGCCTTCAATAGCTTGTCGGCTTCATCTCTCGCGGCTGTGAATGTCGCTTTTTCCTTTTTAGGCACAGAATCGGCCATTGGGATATTCGCTTTCATCGCATCAACAGGGCGACCACGTTCGATCAGTTCATAGTGCAAGTGAGCACCTGTCACTCGACCCGTTTTACCCGATAGGCCAATACGTTGACCACGAGATACCGTTTGTCCTTTACGAACAAGGATCTTGCTTAAGTGCAAGTAGCGCGTTTTATAAGTGCTACCGTGTTGAATCACCACATAGTTACCCGCATAAGGGTGTTTACGCGTCATAATAACTTTACCATCACCCGTTGCTTGAACAGGTGTGCCAATTGGTGTCGCGAAATCCGTACCGTTGTGCGGTGAAATGCGGCCAGTCACAGGGTGTAGACGTTTAGGGTTAAACTGAGAACTCTGACGCCAGCTGCTGCTTACAGGATAACGTTGGAAAGCACGTTGTAAGCTATCGCCATTAGCATCGTAATATTGTCCGTCAGTGTGTAAGTATGCTGACACAACGCGGTTACGATTCATGATCTTAATCGCTTCAATTTCACGTTTTCCGGTTGCAACACCATCAACATATTGCGCTTTTTGAAGCACTTCAAACTGATCGCCAGCACGTAGGTCTCGGCTAAAGTTCAGCTTATCTTTAAGAAGAGTCACAATATGGTCAATCTCAAGACTGCTCAGGCCAACCTTGTTCGCCGACATAGAGAAGCTGCCTTGAATATCACCCACTAAAGGTTTTTGCTTCCACTCGCCCGGAATAGAGATATCTTCAAACTCGTATGTACCATCTTCAAGCAGTCGGTAAACCACTTTATCTGCAACACTAAATTGAAGTTCCATTTTGGAAAGGTCGCCCGTCGCTTCATCACGCCAAAAACGCAATGTGTTACCTGGGCGAAGCGTGTCTAACGCAAGGAAGTTTAAATCGGTTTCCATCACGCTCATCATCGATTTGTAAGAAAATCCAAGCTGAGTGAAGATGCTACTCAAGTTATCGCCCGTTTGAATTTGATACTCAAATGTCGGCGGCTCAATAACGGTAACAGAAGATGGTGACAGAATTGACTCAATAACGGTTGAGTCGGGCAAATCAAGATCGATCGTTTTCGTCAGATCCGATTGTGACGATTGCAAAGCAACACCAATCACAGCAATAAGTGGCAGTCCCAAAATAGCTACTTTTTTTACAGGTGAAAGCTCAGCAAACGGAGAGGGAAATATTTTTGAATACACGGTAAACAGGTCTTTCTACGATATAAAGGCATAGGATATGCTTTTCAAACGCATAAATCATCAATGCATTGTCATAATATGATGTGAATCTTCCCAACTTAGCCTAAGTCATTGAGTTGCCGTAGATGAAGAGCCACTAGATAAGAAATAAAATTAACCGCTAAATTTAAAAATAAAAAAGCAGAAACGGCTAGTTTCTGCTTTCTATTGGTTGACGTTATTCCGTTTCGAATAATTAATAAACGAAGTGAATTAGTCGCTGGTTTTAAGAAAAGATTATGCGTTTACCGTCGACACTAGGCAGTTGTCTTCACCAAATTCATTTGGGATGTAACGATCGGCATTCGCATCGTTCACCCATTGTTGGTCATCAACTAGGTAGCGGAATTGAAACTCGCCATCTTTAGGTAGACGAGTTTTAAACTTGTAAACCTTCCCTTTGGCCAGTTTTTTCATTGGGGTGGCTTTCCAATCAAGAAAGTCAGCAACGATGGATACAGAGTTCGCTTCCTGAGCTTCTAGCTCGAAGGTCACTTCAACTTCATCTTTCGTCTTAAAAAAACGTTTATTAATCATTCGCAAGCTCCATTTGTAATAATAAGCGGACACAAAGCTAACTGTGTCTAAATTTCATTCATCTAACTAAGATAATATGTAATTTGGCTCACATAAACAACAGATCCTTACATTCACGAAAACGTTATTGCTTACCAATTGATTGCGTATCAAAAGAAAAACTCATTAACACCTTTTCAGAAGGGGGTTCTGCAAATGATTGTTCCGCAGAATGCTGAGTAAAGCCGATAAAACCTTCCCCAGTAAGTTTATTCTGTGATTGCGAACCTGGCTGCTGAGCTACCTCCAATGTCTGAATTTGTATACGATCACCCAGTAAAAGTTGGTCGACTAACACCACACGGCTTCGTTGCTGGTCATGCTTAAACAGGCCTAGATAATAGAAAACACCGCTGCCTTGGTTAGATATCCACATCGGCGCGACAAAGAAACTCGCCTTGCCCAGCGTGGCGGCTGAAAGATTATTTGTGTCTACCGTTACCACACCGCGCTCAACACCTGAGTCATAGCGTCCAAACGCGATGGCTCTAGGCTCATCAACTTCATTGATAAAAGCGTAGGCGTTAGTCTCAGGAACTTTAATTGTCCATGGATTGGTCGTCTTCAAATCAAAAACGGTTTCTACGACTGGGTCATAACTCACTTGAGAAGAAGGAAACTTCGCCAAGATCTCTTCATCACTTAAGCTAAAGCGATAAATACCCGCTACTATCACAACAACCAGCATGACAATTGGAATCAGTAGAATCAGAGGGATAGGTAAGATTTTCTTTTTCATGGGCAATTATATTCTTTTGTTTTCATCCAGTTGTGCAGACCATAAAGGGCTTTAGTATAATTATCAATACAGGGTTAACCAGAAGTGGAGCATGGATGGATATCAATCATATTAAAGATAGAAATATCAGAAGTTGCGAATGCCGCTGTGGAGCAGTCAACCTAGTATGCCGAGGTGAACCTCAACGTACATCTGTCTGCCATTGCTATGAGTGTCAGAAACGCACCGGAAGTGTGTTCGGCGTTCAGGCTCGGTTCCCAATAGAACAAGTTACACTCAGCGGTGAAGTGACCTCTTTTTCACGCATCAGCGATACGGGTAATGAAGTCACCTATCAGTTTTGTCCCAAGTGTGGCACCACCATGCTTTTGCAGTCGGTTGCCGCCGCTGATTTTTATATCGTCCCGCTCGGATTATTTAAAGAGCAAGACTTCCCACTGCCGAGCTTTTCGGTTTATGAAGAACGCAAACACGGTTGGGTTAAGTTCGACCACCAAATGAGCCATTACAACTAGTTCGTCATTGAGCGTTATCTTTATCTCGTTATTGACCGTTATCTTTATATAGCAACAGTATTAAAACAAACTGCAATACTGTTGCCTAAGATCAAATATCAACGCTTCACAGCGCTAGCGTATCTTTTGTCTAGCGTTATAATCTTGCTCCTCTATTTAACCCAGGGTGAACCACATGATTTCTAAGTTACCTCGCTGGGTTGAATACGGCGCCCTTTTGTTAGCTGGTCTTGCTGGCAGTGTTAATGCTATCGGCTTACTTGGCTTCCAACATCAAGCTATCTCCCATATCTCCGGCACCATGTCTTTGCTAGGCAGTAGCCTGCTTACACCGACCTCGGCTTCTGTTCACCTCCTATTGGTGATCATGAGCTTCATGTTAGGTGCGGCGTTCAGCGGGTTCTTTATTGAAAACCAAGCATTGAAGTTAGGACGCCGTTACGGTGTTGCACTATGTATTGAGGGTGGATTGCTGTTTTTGGCGCTGTGGACACTGTTACAAGGCTATACTTCAGGTCAGTATTTCGCTTCAGCCGCGTGTGGTTTGCAGAACGCGATGATCACCACTTACAGCGGGGCGATCATTCGAACAACACACATGAGCGGGATCATTACCGATCTGGGGATCATGATTGGCGCTCGCTTAAAGGGGATGCCTTTTGACCGTCGTAAAGCCAAACTGCTGATGTTCATTGTGGTTGGCTTCCTGTTTGGCGGTTTAAGTGGCGCTTGCCTGTTCCAACGCTTCGAAATCTTGGCATTGGCTTTCCCTGCCTCTTTTGCTTTCATTATTGCGTTTAGCTACTGGTTATACTTGACCTATCGAACTGAAACTCCAATCAATTTATAAATATCTGGCAAAATAACCTCAAACTACGTAACATCCGCAACACTTTATTCTAAACTCTTAATACGTTGCAGAATAACCAGCATGAATATTTAGCGATATTTTATGAATAGTATTGCAAGCAATATTAATACTGGGTAATCTTGCACCCAATGAGAAAATACGGACGTTTAGTGAATAAAAATGCCAAGGATGTGGCTTTTTTACGTGTAGAAATTCGAGAACAATAACATGTCTAACAACACGAATACTGCTCAAACAGAGAAATCTAAAGGCAGTTTCTGGGTTTTCTTAATCCCATCATTGATTGGTTTATTCCTTTTCATGGCGCCAATCAGCTATCAAGGTGATCTAACCATCCCTGTAGCTATCTTAGCCAAATCAATTCAAGCGGTTTTCGGTGAATATCTAGTCCCTATCATCACTGCGATCGTTGCTTTCATGTCTGTAGCTTCAGTTTTAAGCACCATTTTTAAGCCTACATTCATTACATCAAATTCATTTTTAAACGGCCTTTTCAACCCATCTCCACTGTGGTTGCTGGTTCGTTTAATTGGTGGTGCTGCAGCCGTTATGGCTTTTTTCCAAGTTGGCCCTGAGGTTATTTGGGAAGAAAATACTGGTGGTCTGGTTCTAGAAGGCCTGCTTCCGACACTGTTCTCAGTATTCATCTTTGCTGGTTTGCTACTTCCGCTTCTACTTAACTTTGGTCTACTAGAGCTGTTTGGCACGCTACTAAGTAAAATCATGCGTCCAATCTTCAACCTACCAGGCCGCAGTGCTATTGACTGTATGGCTTCTTGGTTGGGTGACGGCAGTGTTGGTATCCTGCTTACAAGCAAACAGTACGAGAAGAAATTCTACACTCAGCGTGAAGCTGCGGTTGTTGGTACGACTTTCTCAGCAGTATCTATCACATTCAGTCTTGTGGTTATTGCTCAGGTAGAACTAGAGCACCTGTTCCTACCTTTCTACGCAGCAATCTGTTTAGCGGGTATTGTGGCAGCGGTGATCATCCCTCGCCTTCCACCACTAAGCATGAAGAAAGATACTTTCATTGATGGCAGCAAGCCGCACAAAGACGCTGACGCGATCCCAGCAGGTCACTCAACGTTCTCTTGGGGTCTTGAGCTAGCGGTAAATAAAGCATCTCAAGTAAAGTCGGCTAAATCTGTATTTGGCGAAGGCGTTCGTAACGCCGTAGATATGGTATTTGGCGTACTGCCTGTTGTTATGGGTTTAGGTACAATGGCACTGGTTATTGCGGAATACACGTCTGTGTTCTCAATCCTAGGTCAGCCTTTCATTCCATTCCTAGAGCTACTTGGTGTTCCTGAAGCGGTTGCAGCATCTGAAACGATTGTTGTTGGTTTTGCGGACATGTTTATCCCAGCAATCCTTGCGGCTTCTATCGACAACGAGATGACTCGCTTTGTTATTGCAGCAATGTCGGTAACTCAGCTGATCTACATGTCTGAGGTGGGCGCTCTACTTCTAGGCAGTAAGATTCCAGTGAACATCTTAGAACTGTTTATTATCTTTATTCTACGTACGTTAATTACGCTTCCAGTTATCGCTGGTGTAGCGCATCTAATATTCTAAATTAGATACTACTTATGTAACTCAATAAAGATTCAGTTTATAAAGCCTCACTTTTGTGGGGCTTTTTATTAGCACAAATATATACACAGCATTATTTAGAGTTCAATCAATTTATAAGTTCTGTATATCACTTGATTTCATATCATTTATTCAACCCAACTCTTGTTAATAGAAAACTGAACGCATAATCGTCAAATTAATACATTCTTAATCCCTCCTTAAACTCTGTCTAGCCCCATTCCCCAACTCATTGAACCAAATACTAAAAGTAACAAATATGTGATTTAGTGAATTTTGTATTGTTTATGTTGTTGTATTTTTGCAGTCTATTTTGTGAAATTACATTCAAGTAAAACCCAATCTAGTCGATATATATAATTACAAAAACACGATTAACTTTAGTCTTCGCAAAGCCTGTGAGAAGGGGAAAACTCAATGAAATTTAGCCATAAGGTGGTTGCTGCATCATCAGCCTTGCTGCTAGTGACAGTATCATTGCTTTCAATACAACAACTTTACACTGTAAGAAGTGCAGTAGAAAACCACGTCAATGCGAGCCTGAAAGAGATGGTCTCGGGCGTGAAAAATACCGTCGTATCGGAGATGAACGCCAAGAAAGCGTTGGCTCAATCGACGACTGAAGTCATCGAGATCAACCCTGAAGATCGCGCTTACGTTAAAGAAATCTTAGAAAAGCCAAAGCTTAAAAACAGCTTCCTAGCGGTTGGTTTTGGTTATGAAGCAAACGGTTTCGTTATTGAAAATGATGATGGTTGGGATGCCGGTCCAGACTACGACCCACGAATTCGTCCTTGGTACATTGATGCTAAATCCAAAAACAGTTTAGTTGTTACCGCTCCTTATGTGGATGCATCAAGTAAGAAAGTCATCATATCAGTAGGTACTCCAGTTAAAGACAACGGCCGCTTTACTGCGGGTATGTTCTACGACCTAGAATTGACGAACCTTGCTACCTTGGTCAACCAAGTGAACTTGTTTGATGCGGGTTACCTGTTCCTAGTAACAGCCGACGGCACCACGATTGCTCACCCAAATGCGAAAAACAACGGTGAAACGCTATCAAGCTACATGCCACAAGCGACTATTCGTGAAGGCTCTCAAGAAATTGAAGTCGACGGCAAAATGTTCCTAGTTAATTTCACCCACATCCCTAGTGAAGATTGGTATATAGGTGCCATCCTGGATGAAGAGATCGCGTTCCAAACCGTTGAAGAATTGAAGAACAGCTCAATGATCTACTCGTTGATTGCAGTTATTCTCAGCATCATTGCACTGACTGTTCTGATTCGTGTGTTAATGCGTCCACTGGATGCGCTTAACCAAGCCATTCAAGATGTGGCGAGCGGTCAAGGTGATTTAACTAAGCGCCTAGATACCAACACAGACCAAGAGTTCTCTGACCTAGCGAAAGGTTTCAACACCTTTACTGAAAACCTGCAAAATCAGATCATTCAATCGAAAGCGATTGGTGTTGAAATTAAGCGTGGTACTGAAATCACGGTTAAAGGTGCAGGCGAATCAGCGAAAGCGATGAATACCCAACTGGAAGAGCTTGAACAGTTAGCGACTGCAATGAACGAGATGGCGGTTACTGCAACTGAAGTTGCAAACAATGCTCAAGGCGCAGCAGCGGCAGCCCGTGAAGCAGACGAAGCAACGCTAGACGGCACATCTGTCGTAAGTGACACCACTCAAGCGATTGATAACCTTTCAGCACGTATCGACCAAGCGGTTGCCGAAGTACAAGTACTTGAATCAGCAACAGCCAACATCGAAACAATTCTAAAAGTAATCAACGATATTGCAGACCAAACCAACCTACTGGCATTGAATGCGGCTATTGAAGCGGCGCGTGCTGGTGAATCAGGCCGTGGTTTCGCAGTCGTTGCCGATGAAGTTCGTACTCTGGCACAACGTACTCAAGAATCAACTACGGAAATCCGCAACATGATCGAGCAGCTCCAAGCGGGTGCAAGCTCAGTATCGAACGCGATGAACCAAAGTAAAGACACAGCCACTGACGCCGTTGAACGCGCTCAGCAAGCGAACTCTTCACTTGACCGTATCCGTGACGCGATTCAACGCATCTCAGATATGAACATCCAGATTGCTTCAGCGGCAGAAGAGCAGAGCTTAGTAGCGGAAGAGATCAATAACAACACTGTTAAGATCAAAGACCTTTCAACACAAGTATCAACAGCGGCCCAAGAAGCGAATACCGCAATGCAGCAGCAAACTGACAATGTTCGCCAACAAGACGAGCTATTGAATAAGTTTACGGTTTAACCAAGGTTTGGCTCAGTTGCCGTTTGGCTGAGTCGCCATTTGGTTTAGTTACCGAGCAATAGCTTAAAATAAAAAGCCCCGATTACTGATTGCCAGTAAGCGGGGCTTCTCTTTCTAGTCTATCCAAGTTAACTCGTGACAGGCTTCAATTCATTCGTCGTTAACATCATACATTGGTTCGATTCCACCTTGATGGTTAAATCCTTACCAACACATTCAAACACATCATCCGACAGTAAATCGGTTACCGCACCAGTCCAATTTAATGAGGCTGTTTTGCTTCGCTTCGACTTGTTGATCACCACAATGCCTTTATCGCCACGGACAAACACCAACAAATCATCATTCGCTTCAACCACACGCATCGCTTCGCCATGAACATGGTTATGGAATTGAATCATGCTTTTCATGTAAGGCGCTTGCCAGTCGTTAAGCCAACGAGGCTGACCGCTCTTGTCCAGAATACCGCTGGTGCTCAGTTCACTGTAAACAAGCGGCACACCGCCGTCTCGACCAAGAATGAAAGCATGAGCCAATCGCTCATCCACTTCATCCATCACATGCTCCAAAAACACCTCGTTATTGGGAATATCATGAGTGACCGCAAACGTGATCGCTCGCATATTCGACAGAGCCTGACCAAAACAGTATGGGTTAATCAAAGACTTAAAGCTGCCCTGCTCTTCAAATGCTTTGAAGATGGTGTTGAACAACGGGAAATCGTAAGCGCCTAAGCGAGTGTGTTTAAGATAAGGCTCAAGGAACAGCTCATACTCTTCTTCTGTCGCGCCGCCATCGGTAATGATCTCACCGAAGATGTGCATTTCTTCGCAGATGTCATCCGTCCACACCTTGCGTAGGTGTGCCAGTGTCATATGCTTTGCCGCATCAATGCGAAATCCTTTCACACCAATCTCTTTCAGTGCTTTTAGGTAGGCTCTTTGTTGTGCCACCACATTATCGTTATCGAGTAGCGTTGGCAGGCCAGGATCGCTGGCGCCACCGGTAATACGCCCGTTTTGCACTTCCCACGTGTCTTTCCAGTTCTTGATACCAAACGCTTCCACGAAGTCGTTCTCATCAAAAAGAGGCTCAGAAAGGTCACCAAACAAACGTATGGATTCATAATAGTCAGCATCTTTTTGATAAGACGCCATGTCTTGCTGATTGGGATACGTTAGATCACCGCGGATACCCGATTCGTTGGCCATGTGGTTAAACACCACATCCACATAAGTACGAAGCCCATGTCGCTTTAACGTGTCGACCATCGCTTTAAAATCTTGTGTGTCACCCAACTGATTATCGATCACACGATAGTCTTGGGGCTGATAGCGTTGCCACCATTGAGTACCAGAATTTCGATCGCAACCTTTAGGGCCGCGCAGCGATTTCATCGCCGGTGATACTAAAACAGATTTATAACCCAACTCTTGGATCAGTGGGGCGTTCTTCATTACGTCAGCGTAGCACCAGTCAAAGGCATGCAATATGACATCTGTCGCTGGTTTGCTTAACATAGCTGAACTCTCCATGTTGTTCTCCTACCAAACTCGTTTACAGCTTTTTAGAAAAGGCAAAGGCTAAAAGGCAAAGCTGCAATAAATTTCCTCAAGAATGGCATTTATTATATGAGTTACTCATTAAAAACCCTCCTCCTCCTACCAATTACTCACGGTGGATGGTTGAGGGCGTAGCACCAATTATCGCATAACGTCTGGGATGAACACTCAACCGTAGTGCTTTAAAACGCTCACAAAAGTCACAAAAAAGGAGCGTATATACGCTCCTTTTATTCAATCTAACACATATTTATAACTAAGTTCTGTAAAGAACCTTCACGACGTGCCAGCCAAATTTTGTTTTCACAAGGTGTGGTACAAGCGTCTCGCCAGAGAAACAAACCTTATCAAACTGAGGCACCATTTGACCTTTTTTGAACTCACCTAGGTCGCCGCCCTTTTTACCAGATGGACAGGTTGAATGTTTCTTCGCTAGCGTTTGAAATTTAGCGCCCTTTTTAAGCTGCGTCATGATGTCTTCTGCTAGTTCTTTATGCTTCACCAAAATATGAAGCGCTGCTGCTGTTCTTGCCATGATAATTCTCAGTTTGTTGCTGCCAGTTTACTTACGACGATTACTTAGAACATCGCGAATGAACTGACTGTTGTAAATCTGTTTGCCGCTAACGGCTTATCGACATAAATTCATCGACAGCCAGCGTTTAGCGTGATTTTAACCCAAGAACCGCTATTCTTCACTCTATAACCGAAAACAACTGCCTTAAAGGCCATTAAAAACCGCATCGCGACTTGCTGCGGCTTCCATTTCCCTTTAAATTAATCCTTATAAATTAAGCGCGTATTAAGTAGGAGCCACTTATGGCCAAACCGATCAGTAAAGCGAGTCAGTCACAGGGAATGTTGATGTTCAAGTTGTCCCTCACTCAAAGTTTTGCGATTGGCACGCTTAAGGTCAGAGAAATCGTCCCTTTTCAGCCGATGACTCAGATCCCCTACTCCCATCATCACGTGATTGGTACAGTGACTATCCGCGACCTTACAGTTCCTGTGATTGATATGTCCGCTGCGATTGGCTTCCGTCCGATAACACCCGCTGAATACCAAGATTGTGTACTCATCGTTACTGACTGTTTGAGAACAGTTGTGGCGTTCTTGGTTCGTTCAATTGATAAAATCATTGAATGCGACTGGAAGAGCATTGAATCTCCACCCACCAGTGTGGGTCGCAATGTGTTTGTAACGGGTATTACACGTTTTGAAGACCGTATTGTGCAAATGCTCGATGTGGAACTGCTGCTTTCTAAGATCTACCCAGCTTATGAGAATGCTCATATCCCGATGCTGACCGATGTAGAAAGGGAACGCCTCAAAGCATTGAACATCTTATTAGTGGATGACTCTTTGATTGCACGTAAACAGTTATCTGATGCCTTAGACAGCATCAACATCCCTTACAGCATATGTAACAACGGCTTAGATGCCATCGACCTAATGCGACGCCAAGCCAGCGCTGGCAATGCCATTGATCTTCTGGTGAGTGATATCGAGATGCCGGGATTAGATGGTTATGAGCTTGCATTTGAAGTGCAAAACGACAGCGCTTTAAGTCACGCTTACTGTATTTTGCATACCTCACTGTCCAGTGAGATCTGTGTCGACCGTGCTAATCAGGTGGGGGCGCATGAAGCGCTTGAGAAGTTCAACGCGGGTGAATTAATCGAAGCTATGCTACGCGGCGCAAAAGTCTTAAACGGCGCCTCTACGGCTGCTTAGGCTCTGTTATAGAAGCTAAACCTGGCATAGTGCTCAATGGTTTAGCTTCTTAGTCTCTTCTTTCTTCAAATCTTAATAAGAATAGAGCTAACCGTTAGTCTTTGTTTTCTGGCATAGACTTTTTCGGCATAGAGTAGCTCTTACTCACAAATTCCACTTCCTCGACTTCATTCACATGATTGGTAAAAGAGGCCAATGCATAGAGAGTGTTCGCGACTAGGTTGGCGTATTTAAAAAGAATCGGGTCTGGCGACTTTTTGCTTTCATGATGTTCAATACTCACCAAAGCTCGCACAACTTTCTTAGCCTGACAACGACACAAGTGAAGTTCACTAGACACTCGGTGTCCACCGGGTAAGACAAAGCCTTTAACCCCCCCTTCTAACTGCTCACGGATACGATGATAATCTTGTTTGAGCTCGACCAATTCAGACTCGGTGATGGCAAGCTTACCGCGCACAGAGCCATTCAAATGGTAGATGTTTGGCTGCAAGCGTTGCAGGATCTCACGAACCTGAGGCTCTAGCTCTAAAGACAACACCAATCCAACTCGGCAACAAAGTTCATCCGACAAAATCTCAAAATCACAGATAGGACTGTCTTCATAGATAAACGGATAACAAAACTCGTCCCAATCTCGACTTACTGGTTTCACGTACCGATCCTTACACATAAATAGTCATCAAACGTCAATATACCAAACTCTTTGATTTAGACATAAAAAAGCCCTCACATTGGAGGGCTCCTAAAGAAATCGATTAAACGAGATTACTCGTTAGATACTTTTTTGTGACCTTCTTGTAGGTGAACGAAATCCACCAGATCGTCGCCTGACACTTGGTATGCCTGACCAAAGCCTTTAACGAACAGGCCGTTCTCAGCTTTAAGGTTGAACAGAGAGAAGTCTTGAAGTTGGCTCAAACCATCAATGATTTCACCAAAACGCTCTTGCATCTGGCCGATCACTTGAGTCCAAAGTTCCGTTTCACGCTCAACAACACTTGCTTGAGCATCAAACGTTAAACGCTTACGTGCGTAAAGCTGCTTCGAGCTCTCTTCGTCTTCAATCATCATCAAAGAGACCTGAGGGTTCGCTTTCAAGTTACGAGCATGACGAGCAATATCAGAAATTAGAACAAAGTAACCTTCTTGGTTCTGAACGAACGGTGCGTAACTTACGTTCGGGCGACCTTCTTCATCAACCGTTGCAAGCTGAAGGGTACGGCGCTCTTGGCGAAACTCTTTAATTTCTGGACCAAGGCGACCTTGTAGACGTTCTTGTTTTACTTGCTGTTCCATGGGTAATTCCTTTCTTCACTTTCTCTGATTTATTATTTTTGCCCGAGGTTGAGCGATCATTAGCGAACTAAACGATCCTCGAGCATTGATGTCTTGTTTAAGCCAGTTGGCAACCCTATGTAAGATTGCTGCTGATTGTTTACTGTAGATCGTACTTAAGCTTGTTCTTTTAGCGCTTTGAAGCGTTCTACTTGGTCGACAATAAGCTCACGCTTTTCGTTGCGGCCTAGGTAAATCTTAAAAATGTTCTCACCGGTTTCACTGAAGAAGCCGAAATAATGGCTTTCACGACCCATGAACGCCTTGCTCACCAAACCGATATGTTTAACGTTATCCAGTTTTAGGTGGCCATGAAGCTCGCCCTCTTTGCCCATCAGGTTGTAGTAACCACGCGCTACTTTACCTTTCGGGAATGGCGCTTTTACTTCAAAGATAGAACCAAACGAATGCACGATAGTGGTCACAGGGCCCCAACCCACTAAACCTTCTAGAATCTCCTGAGCACGGCTGCCATCTAGCATTACCGCCATGTCGTTTGGAAAAGCAGCAACCACTTCAACTTCTGAAACACCTAGCTTCTCAGCAATTGCTGTTGGCAGTAGTTTTGGCTCTTCTTCTAAAATTAGAGCTACGCGTTGTTCTAGAGTTTCTGTCATTTCTAATGTTGTATCTGTCATTGAATATGTTCCGTATAAACGAGTAAGTTATAAACTAAAAATTCGATATTAAGCGTGCTTCAAACTTGCATGCGGGTGTACGCCCGAACCTGATGCTTTAGGCGTAGGGTGCATGGCTTGGTATTCAGCGTTAAGCACTTGAATTACACTCTGCGCTAGGCTTACCGCCCAAAAACTGCCAGCAATAGTCAGGCTCAGATAATCTTCCGAAAGCTCAACTAAACCGTTATTTTCCCAATACGCGAACAAAGGCTTGAGGTAGTCGAACGTGTCTTGTCCCATAAAGCTCGGTAGCGTACTTCTTCTAACAACACCAGAATCGAAACCTGCCTTTAATGTTGAGAAGATAGGCTCTAATGAGCTTTGCTTAGTCATCATGGCAATAGGTAATTGACCTTGCTTTATAGACTCCATGTAGCTGTCTAAAGTTCGATGTTGCATCACACCATGGCCACCAATGTTGCCACCAGCGCCACAACCAATGGGTAGAACTTCGGCATAAGTTTTCGCTAAGCTGTTGTAAATGCTGCGTTCGCGGTTATCACGAGTCCAGTGGTTTACGCTCAGTTGCTTAACCTTATTATTTGCCATGAACTCCACACCCGCCAAATACATGCTCGCCTTATCTGGCGTATTCGCAGGCGGTGGGATTTTTCCTTTCTCAACAAGATTAAGCATAGGTGCATTGCCCGCAACAATCAGTTGGTAGAGGTCAATGCCGTGTGCGCCAGTAGACATGTAGTCTTCTAAATCTTGTTGGAACACTTCCATAGATTGGTGTGGTAATCCGTATAACAGGTCAAGAACGATTGGCGCTTGTTCTGTACGGCTCAGTGAACTGATACGTTCCAACACAACCTCTCGGTCATCTAGGCGCTTAGCACTACGTCGAACCTGAGTATTGAAACTTTGAATACCGAATGAGAAACGATTGAAGCCACCTTCAAGCGCACGATCAAACATCTCGTCACCAAATCGATTGATGCGCCCTTCCAATGTCATCTCAACATCGTTTGCTAGTGGGAAATATTGACGAATCGCTTTACCCAGCTGTTCAACTTGCTGAGGTGACAAATCGGTGGGTGTTCCGCCACCAATATAGACGGCGTGAAATAGTCCAGACTGAGCCCAAGGTGTTTTGGCTTTCTGCTTTAGCTCGACCATCAGTGCGTCGAAATACTCATCCACTAATTTACGGCTTGCGGCATTTTGGAAGAAATTGCAGAACGTACAACGCACGCGACAAAAAGGGATATGGATATACAAGCAACGCTTATCCTGTTTTTTCCCTTCACTCAGCATCAGTTCATCAAAGAGTTCTAACTTCTTACTGGGGTCGACCGGAATTGAACTTCCTCCGGCGTGTGCAGAATGCTTTTTCGCAAACGCAAAACGAAGCGGATCAGGGCTAGAAATGCCCAAGATTGATTCGTCAAATTTATAAATATTAAGACTCATATAATCTCTCTAAACACTTACATAGCAAAGTCTGGAAGACTATTCGCTAAAAACTGAGAGAATCATAAATACACGTAAATGATAATGCAATTGATAATTGATCTTATTTAGGTTCTAAGCAATAATCCGATACAGAATTTTGATTTGGTAAAGGATTGATTGTGAACGTTCCTAGATATGTTATTGCAGGCGGTGCATCGTTAGTGATTCATGCCGCGTTGTTGTTTGTCGCTCAAGAATCCAAAGTATTTGCGATGCCTGCAGGTAGCCAATCGAACACGGTATCGATCAACTTCACTCCTAAGAGCGTTCCTTCACAAGCTCAGCAAAAAACAATCACAGAGCCAGTTAAACCTGAGCCAATAAAAGAAACCGTCTCACAAGCCGAACCAAAAACGGTTGAGCCAAAGCAAGCTAAGCCAACCCCAAAGAAAAAAGCGATCACCAATAAACCTCAACCAAAGAAAGTTGAGAAAAAAGTGATTGAGCAAAAGGTTGTCGAGAAGAAGCCGGTTCAAAAGAAACCAGTAACTGAGAAAAAGGTAGTTAAGAAAGAACGCCCAAAACCAGCCACTCAACCAGAGAAACTGGCCGACAAGAAAGTCGATAAGAATATGGACGAATCTGCCAACCAGCCTCAGGAAGTAAATCAAGGCGTATCAAACCAAGAGCCGGTTTTGGTCACTAAACCTTCGTTCTCTGCGCGTCCTACCCCACCGAATTACCCTCGCCAAGCAAGACGCCGTGGCGTTGAGGGTGTTGCAACGTATGAGATCTGGCTAGACGCTGAAGGCAAACAAATTAAACAAGCATTAGTAAATTCATCAGGCGCGCTAATGCTCGATAACGCCGCATTAGATGCCATTAAACAATGGAAATTCTCACCTCACACTGTCAATGGTCGAGCGATTGCTCACCGAGTACAAATACCTGTTCGTTTTAGGTTGGATTAATCATGCAACAAATCAGTTACTTACAAGATCAACTTGGCTTAATGACTTGGCCTCTTCTTATCTGCTCAGCATTAACAGCAATGATCATCGCTGAACGTGTCTTCCAAGTCATGCTCAGCATTGGTGTGGGCAAACGTGCCATTCGTCGCGAGTTAAACCAAACCTCACCAACCAACAGCAAAGAGATTGAAGCGCTTGCTCAGTCGATTTCAGGTAAACGCCCGCTCTTGTACAAGGGCGTGTCAATGTTGCTTGCTCACCACTCTTTCTCAAAAGGGTTACGTGAAGATGCCGCTGGGATCTGGCTACAAGAAAAACGCCACCAGCTTCATGCAGGTTTAAGACTGCTTGGTTTGATCGGCGTGATCAGCCCACTCATCGGCTTGCTTGGTACAGTACTTGGTCTTATTGAGATGTTTAAAGGCGTTGCCGCGACAACAGGCAGCATCACGCCTAATGATTTGGCAGACGGTCTTGGATTAGCAATGCGAACCACAGCAGCAGGTTTGATGATTGCGCTTCCTGCTATTTCTGGTGCTCAGCTACTAGGGCTATGGGCCGATCGAGTGCTGGCTCAATTGGAGCATACATTGAACTATGTGAATGTGTGGCTAGAAGGCATGTCGATTCAAACCAATCAGTCTGATGATACTCAAGGTAAGCCTATCAACAAAACCTCTATCGGTGATGTGAGTCAAGCATGATTAAAACGCCCCACTCATCTCACACACAGAGCCTAGCGCCGGACTTAACACCGCTGCTCGACATCATTTTTATCGTGATGGTTTTTCTATTGCTTACGGCATCGGTAAAGCTGGAATCGCTAGAAGTTGAGCTGCCAAGCTCGGATGTTAAAAACGTTTCTGAAGTCCACAAGGATTCAATTAGCGTCAATATTTTAGACCGCGAACCCTACTGGGCAATTAACGGCCAAGAATACATCGACTGGGAAAACTTCAAGATTGCGCTGTTAGAAGAGACTGGTTCAACGGATAAAAAACCGATCATCATTGGCGCAGATAAAGCCGCTAACGTGGAGAACCTAGTGAAGTTGCTTTCATTCCTTCAAGAAAACGGAATACCAGCGACTCAATTGCTCACGGACGATGGCTAGAGCGACACTCAATTTTCACGAGGTTTGGCTTCTGGTTGATAAAACTAAACAAGCAGACTAAGCCTCTCTATCGATTCGAACTCACAATGCGAACGGACTGCTCACTGAGTATCTTCGCGATACAAAAAGAAAATATAAAGAACTTATTATGAACAACTTAAACGTGCTCAATAAATTAAAGACCAAGACACCTCTTCTTTCATTAGCTGCAATCAGCCTGGCACTTAGCGCACCCGCAATGGCCAACGACGCTGAACAACCTCGAATCATCAGTGCTGGTAGTGCCGTTACTGAATTGGTTTTGGCATTAGGTGCCGAAGAGCAGTTAGTCGCGATTGATGTGACCAGCCACTTCCCTCAAGGAGAAAACCTGCCAAAGATTGGTTATCACCGAAACCTGTCTGCTGAAGGTCTACTCGCCCTAGAGCCAACCACATTGATTGGCTCGGATGAAATGGGACCAGACAACGCTATCTCTCAATTAAAATCGGCAGGCGTCGATGTAGAGATTGTTAACACTGAAGCAAACGTGGAAGGGCTATTAAAGCGTATCGACCAAATCGCAAAGATCACCCATACCGAAGACCACTCGCAGCAAGTGAAAACCGATGTGAATCAAAAGATCGCAGCACTGAAAGCGAACCAAGTACCAAGCAACGAAGCGAAGAAAGTTCTATTCCTGTTGCTGCATGAAGGTCGCCCTGCCAACGTTGCTGGCGGTGAAACATCACCAAACGCAATCATCGAGTTAGCTGGCGGTATCAACCCTGCCGCTCAGAGCTTAACGTCTTACAAGCCACTGTCGATGGAATCACTGGTAGAAATGCAGCCAGATGTGATTTTAGTCAGTGGTCGTAGCTACCAAAAAATGGGCGGTGCTGATGCCATCCTGAAATCGCTACCTATGTTAGCGGCAACGCCTGCAGGTATGAACAAGCAAATCATTACCGTAAATGGCAGTGCTTTGGTTGGCGGGCTTGGCCTAGAAAGCCTCTCTGAAGCAAAGCGTCTAAACGCACTTATCTACCCGCTATAACTCAACCACCCTATTTCTGCTATCGCTAATTCGCTTCCCTCACCAACTGACTCACGCTGTTGTTGAAGGAGGTCGAAGTTAGCGATAGATATTGAGGCCCTTTATGTTGTTACGCTCCGTCCCACTGAAAACGTCGATGTTAGGCCTAGGGGCTACCCTAGCCTTCGTCGCACTGTTCTCAATTACCGTTGGGCCAATGAACATTAGCTTAGCTGACAGTGCAGCGAGCTTACTCCAACCAAACAATGATTTAGCCCCACACATCAATTTAGTGATTCAAGAGATTCGCTTACCTAGAACTATTTTGTGCATGCTAATCGGCGCGATTCTCGCGTTATGTGGTGCGGTTATGCAGGGGCTATTCCGCAACCCGCTTGCTGAGCCAGGGATCATCGGTGTGTCTGCTGGTGCGGCATTAGGTGCAGCGTTGGCTATTGTTCTTTTCTCTGAACTCTCATTGCAATACCCGGCCTTCATGAATTTTGCGGCCGTTCCTGTGTTTGCCTTTTTAGGTGGCGCTTTAACCACACTCTTGGTCTATAAACTGGGCACGGGTAAATTCGGAACCTCAGTAACCATCATGTTGTTGGCGGGTGTGGCGATCAGTGCGCTCTCTGGGGCTGGTATTGGGTTCTTGAACTTCATCGCTGATGACCAAATGCTGCGTGATCTTTCGTTATGGTCGATGGGTTCACTAGCAGGAGCGAAGTGGTCAGGCATTTTGCTTGCTGCAGTTACGCTCGTTGGCTTGTTTGTTGTTTTCTACCGCCAAGCGATGTCTCTAAATGCTCTATTACTGGGCGAGTCAGAAGCGCAACACCTTGGTATCCCAGTTCAAAAGCTGAAACGAAAGCTGATTCTACTGACGGCTGCGGGCGTTGGTATCACAGTTAGCCTGTCTGGCATGATTGGTTTTATTGGATTGGTTATCCCACATTTAGGTCGCATGTTGGCAGGCCCTGACCACCGAGTTCTGTTGCCACTATCAGCGGTACTAGGCGCACTGCTGCTAACCGCCGCAGACATGTTCTCACGTGTGGTACTTGCTCCGGCAGAGCTACCTGTAGGTATTGTCACTGCGATTATCGGTGCCCCCTTCTTCTTGTATCTACTATTTCAACAGAAAGGGAGAATCCTTTAATGTTTCCTTCAGCGTTAAAAGCGACCGATATCGAAGTGAAGTTCGGCAGCAAAGTGATATTAGATGGCGTTTCTATTGAGATTGAGGCTGGAAAGGTAACCACACTGCTTGGGCCAAATGGCGCAGGGAAAAGCACGTTACTTAAAGCCTTGTGCCAAGAGATATCAAGCAACGGCGATATCCAATATTTTGGACACACCAAAGACAAGTGGCCTTCTCAAAAATTGGCGAAGCATCTGGCTATGCTACCTCAGCACAGTACGTTGACCTTCCCATTCTTGGCACATGAAGTTGTCGAGCTTGGTGGGATTCCTCTGCAAGAATCCAACAAAAAACTAACTAGCATTGCTAGCCAAAAAATGGATGTTGCTGATGTGACTCACCTGAGTGAAAGGCTTTACCCTTCACTATCAGGCGGTGAAAAGCAGCGAGTGCACTTGGCTCGAGTATTAACTCAGCTTCACCACTCTGGTGACCAATGTATTTTGATGCTTGATGAACCAACCTCTGCACTGGATCTTGCCCACCAGCACAGCACCTTAAAGATTGCGAGAGAATTAGCCGATAACCACAATGCCGCGGTTATCGTGGTTTTGCATGATCTCAACTTAGCCGCGCAGTATTCCGATCGATTGGTGGTATTGAAAGATGGCAATTTGGTGTGTGATGGCAAGCCTTGGGATGCACTGAAACCTTCGATGATAGAAGATGTGTATGGTTACAAAAGTATCGTAGAAAAACACCCAACCATGAGCTTCCCTCAGGTTCACCCCGCACAATAAGTCCGATTAAGGAGCGACTCGTTTTGAGTATTCGTTCTTGATAACAATGACATAATCCTAAGCCTCGATTTGTTCGGGGCTTTTTATTGGCTCACAGCCACTCTCTCGGCTTAAACTCAATTTTATTAATAACCACAACAGCAAGCACCAAAACGACTCACCTTGAGCATTTGAGGCTCTAGAAATGAACTCTACTTGTTAGGGTTACTTAGCTTTTAACACTGAAGAGAAAAACGCACAAGAAGTGAAACGGCAGGCACAAAAAAAGCCCCCGCAGGAGCTTCTTTTATTGAGTGCTGATTATTGGCTCATACGAATCAATGATTTACCAATCAACCACTCTAGTTCTTTACCGCTAGT
Source organism: Vibrio sp. 10N.247.311.14 (assembly GCF_041467715.1). Classification (NCBI taxonomy): domain Bacteria; kingdom Pseudomonadati; phylum Pseudomonadota; class Gammaproteobacteria; order Vibrionales; family Vibrionaceae; genus Vibrio; species Vibrio sp. 10N.247.311.14. The sequence continues at coordinate 43,337 of NZ_JBFSVE010000025.1, read as the reverse complement.
ATCGCCAAACTGAGTTTCAGTCAGCTTGTATAGACGATCAATACCGTTTGCAGCGAACTCATGTGCGCTCTCAGCAGTAACGATATGATGGAAAAGTAAACGTAAGATTGCTAGGAACTCAGCGTCTTCAAGTGCTGCAACCCAGCTAGCTGAAAATGCGTCAAGGCCATTTTCGAAGTCAATGTGTTCCATGAACATCTTGAAAATACGACCGTCTAGAGCAGCAGTAAAATCCGTTTTCTTTGGAAAGTGATGACTTATACCTGTACGAGAAACACCCGTTTGTTGACTCAACGTCGTGTATGACATCTTGTCGTAACCCAATCTTAGTAGCTGGTCTACAACGGCATCCATGATTTTCTGGATCGTGATTTCTGTATCTTCTTTACTACGCTTTGGCATATTCAGGCTCTTCTCTTTGTAAATCCATCTAACTCAATCAAATGAAGTCAGAATGAAAATCGTTATCAGCATTATGTGAGCAAGGTATTTTTTCGCAAGTATTTATAACTAAATTCACACAAATACTATGTACGAACAATTTTACAGTGATGCCTCTTTGGACACTTTGTCTAATTATTCTTCGAAAATCACCTTACAATCCTAAGTCGATAAGTTTAAATAACTACTTAGAATATGAAATACCCAACGAAAAATTCATTGTATAAATACCTATCAAGCGATAGATAGTCTTATAAAATCATTTCTGGCGCAACTAAGTGAATGATATTCTGACATATTAATAACATTCCTCTTCAACAAAACGTGAGGTAAATCACATACATATTTGGCGGCGCGAATATAGATATTCATCAAACACCTTAACAAACAACATAGCATACCAGTATAAATTAGTTCAAAGGTTTTAATTTTTGTAGATACAGTTCGAATTGCTCGTTAGAATAACCTCAGACTTTGTAAGAGGATTATTTATGAGCCAAGATATTGGTAACAACGATGTATGCGAGGCTTGCGGCTGTGCAGGCGAAATCGGGTTCATCATTAAAGAAGGCGACGATGTTGCTGAAGTAACGGTTTACGGAAACTCAAAAGCACTGATTGAAGCTGAGTTTGCTAAGTATGTTGAACTTGCTAAACAAGTGTCTAGCAACGTTGAGTTCGAAGCATCAGAGATGACTGAAGAAAGCACAGAGTTGCATGCTCGCTTTAAATTTGAAGTTAGCGCTGAGAAGATTATTTTTGAACTTAAGACTCGCTCTCTAGCGCGTTAATATAAGCATTTATATGCTTATTAAAAGACGAGTGAATTACTCGTCTTTTTTTAATTGAACCCAAGCCAGTGACCCATTTTGCTCAAAATCGTTTTCTGCAGCGCACTGAATCACTACGCCCCCCACCTCTAACACTGCCCCAATGCTATAAGCCTTGTCATCGTAATAACAAACTCGTTGCTGTTGACCGCCTTGTGTCACCACCACCGCAGCTTTACCGGGCGTTGAAATTACTTTGTTGGCACTCGCAGACATTGAACCAAACACTGAAGCGGCTATCAGAAAGACCTTAATAATTCGTATATTTACTCTAATCATTAATTTACCTATCATCTTTGCTCCATTCCTCGTTAATCTACCGCCAAATGGGTAAAACACTATGCGAGATTAATTTTTCCATTATAGTGTAAGCGTCTATCGTAATAAGAAGCCTGTTATGCTCAGAATAATTGCACTTATTATTGGTTCCTTAACCATAACAAATGTCAGTGCTGAACCACTCGATCACTATCAAATATTGAACCATCTCGATAATTACGGAAACTTATATCTACGAAATAAGCCTTATACATCACTTCCAACTGGCTTGGTGGTAGATGGTAATCTCAATATAGAGAATACTGCGATAACACGCCTACCCAAAGGGTTAGAAGTGAACGGCAGCCTTAAAGGCTCTAACAGCCAACTCGCTCGAGTCCCGAGCGGGGTTAAGATAAAAGGTTACGTCGACTTGATTGGCAGCCAAATCACCAGCTGGCCAAGAGGTGTAAGAGTGGGCGGCTTTATCAACCTCACCGACACTCCACTGGAAAGGCTACCGAATGGCTTTAGAGTAAAAGGCGATCTGAGCGTGATCCGCACTCCTTTAACCGAGTTACCCAACGGGATCGTGATTGACGGCGACCTTTATATAGGCGGTTCTGGGATTACAACATTCCCCGAGACCATGACAGTCAAAGGCAACATCTATCTGGGCGGTAACACCGTAACCAAATGGCCAACCAATCTAGATCTCGGTGGTGCAGTCGCTCGCTAATTCAGGCTAATGCTCTAATGCTCTAATGCTCTAATGCTCTAATGCTCTAATACGTTAATGCTCGATCGCAGCAACAAATGGTGATTCAGAAACAAAAAAGGAGCCCAAGGCTCCTTTTTCAATTCAATCAAGTTGCTAATCAACTAGCAAGCTAACTAACGCTCGTTAACCAATGTTCTTCACTGGGTTGGCGTAGCTATCGATCAAGTACTGACGCGCACCTTGTGGCAGGCTCGACAGTTTAGCTTCAAACTCTTGCTTAACGGCCGCTGTAATCGACTCGTCTTCTTTTTCTGCTGCCAGCAAGTTTACTGGGAACAGTTTGTAGTTATCGTGGATCTGACGATCGATCTCTTCAGCAAGCGCTTCAGGGGTATCAAAATCTTGGTCGATAACCTGACCGAAGCCAACGTGAACGCGTCCTTTATTACCGATGATGCCTTGAATGATACTTTCGATATCTTCAAACTCACCCTTTTCGTAACTGCCGTTTACGTCTTTTTCGAAAAGCTCTATCGCTTTAGCCGTGTCACATGGGTCGTTCTCGTAAGAAATAGCCACAGGAACAATCTTCAATGACTTCACGTATTCAGGGAAAGCAATTTTTTGCTTACGTCCTTCAACGTGGAACATTTTCAAAATTGCTGGCTCAGTAAAATCGTTACCGTCTTTCGCACGACCTTCCTTTTGAGCGATCCAGATTGAGTTGCCCGTTTCTAGAGAGTGCTTAATGTAAGAAGACAACTGCCCTAGCGCTTTCATCATCTCACGCGGTCCTTTCAAAGAACGCTTTACGATGAAGCTCTTGTTTAAACGCATCAATTCAGTCGCACATGGCTTTTTCAACAGGTTGTCTCCGATAGCGATACGACAAGTCTGATGATTATTTTGATGCAGAGCGTAATTTACTAACGCAGGATCCATAGCAATGTCACGATGGTTTGATACAAACAGATAAGCTTGGTTCGCATCCAGTGACTCGATACCAGTGTACGTCACACCGTTAGTGGTTTTCGCTAACGTGTCGCGTAAGTACTTTTTCACTTCAATCTGAATGGATTCAACGCTAGTCAGCTTGCTCCACTTCATTTTTAAGTACACACGCAAAATCGGGCTCATTAATGCTTTGAACCAAGACGCATGGTTTGAAAAACGGTAGTGCAAGATTGCACTGATAAATTCTTCATCATTAATAAGACGGTTTAGTGCCGCTGGAATTTCATCATCGCCGTAAGGACGAATATCAACATATGGATCGGTTGGAGAGGTCATTTTTTAATTCATATAATAAAAAGCTGGCTCATTCTACGCGTTGTTTTGACTTCTCGCAGCTACAGAGCCCATACTTTTGACAAGGTCAGACCAGAAACATTGAAAATCCCCTGTTATTGTTGGCATTCTTTAAGATTAACGGTAATCTTGACGCCCCAAAATTAAGGTACTATCTATGAACTTCGCTATTGAATATACATCGGCTTACTTTTCACACTTGGTGATCACACCACGCAAGAAAGTACTTAAACATAGCCTTGTATCGGTTCAAAGTGGCTTGGTTTTGATTAAGTTAGGCAAACAAGAGTATGCCGTTGAACCAGGACAAAGCGTCTGGATTCCACACGACTGCCTAACGTCACTGACCTACTTTCCAAACACTCAGGTTAACCGTGTCGATTTTTCTGTTCGTTTGACGGATTCATTCCCAAGACAAGCGGGTTACATTACGCAAACCAACCTCTCTTCGGCACTACTAGAAAAACTAGAGCAAACCAACGCTCGCGCTTCCAATGCCAATAATACGGAACAAGCGTTTAAAGATATGCTTTCTGTCTTGAAGCAAGAAGTGTTGTCGTTTAAACCACTGCTTTGTGAAAGTGCTCTTTCTCAGCGATTCAATCAATGGAACATTGATGATTCAAACCTGCCACAAGAGCACACTCTGGTGATGGTGATGCGAGAAGCGAAGAAGCGCATGCAGTCAGGTCAAAAACGTTCACTTGTGATTGATGATCTGTTCTCAGGTAAAGAAGAAGAGTTCGAGCAACTGTGTATGCTTGTTTTTGGTGAAGATTTATAGCTTGCCGGAAAGTGAGTGCTGGTATTAAAACTCGCAAGCCAGATACTAAAAAGCCGCAAAAACTGAGTTTTTGCGGCTTTTTTAATTCTTACTATTTAGACGTAGATAGCAATCTATCTGTGTATCTGCCTGTCTAAAATGGCAACTCAACCTGCATCATTAGGTCGGCGTCACGTGAGTCGTGCCAACGATAATCAAAGCGCATACGCGGCTGCCCTTCGACTTTCTCGCCAAAACCGATACTAAGTTGAAGACCATGATTCATCAACCACTCTTCAGTCGACATATCATACTGCTCGTCTTCAAGGTCTTCTGGAAACCACATACCCAAGCCAACATAATTTGACTCAATGCTTTGTGTCAGCAATGGCGAGTCTTTACTTTGAAGAACCCAATCAGACCAATAGTCCGGTGTGCTTTCAGGTTCATCATCGCTCAGCCCGCTGATTTCCATCATACGTTGGCCAAAAGACTCGATGCTGGTCGAGAAATCTAGACAGTTGTCATCTTCATCAGAAGTCAGCATGATCGAATCTAGGCTAAAAAAATCACACTCAGCATACGCAGGCATACTGCATGCTGCCATGATCAACGTCGCTGGTATCGCGCTCTTTAGCATAGTCCTCTGACCTCTTGATTAGTGAACTTACATTATCTGATACAGTCCACTATCTTGCAACATCTTTGTAACTGACTTTGTACTCAGTTTTGCCACATCGCTTCCACTTATCAGTGCATTACGTATGTCTGTACTGCGAATTTTCACTTTTTCAGGGCAAGCCATTACAGACCACTGCTCGGTAATCTCATCTGATTTATAGAAAGATGAGAACTTAAAGAAGTTATCTGGGCCAATAACAAACGTCAGTTCAGCGTCACGATGTAACTTTTGAAGTTCACTGAGCACGGCATAAGTCGTGACGCTTTCACCTGGGGTAAATAGGCTCTTTTCGATCAAAGAAAGCTCCACTTGATCCAGTGAAAGATCGCTAATAAATGCGTTAACTAACTGACATCTCGTATCAAAGTCTAGCATCTCTTTTCCCCAAGCATGGGCAATACTTGGAACGAGTAGAATTTTGTCAAAGTGAGCCAACGAATCAATCACACTTTTGTGCCCTAAGCTCGGCGGATTAAACGCACTACCGAAAATGGCTATTTTTTCCATTATTAATTACTGCCTTCTCTTTCTAAGCTTGTGCAAAGAGGTTTTTAAATCGGATGATTTAGGTATGATAACACTAGATTTTTAATTTGCTTGCAGGAAAGGAATACGAATGGAACAGTTAATTCGTGACGAAATGCGCGTACTACCTTCAATTGACCCTCACTTCGAAGTGACTCGTCGTGTGGACTTTATTAAAACGAAACTTCAGCAGTCAGGCTGCAAGTCTCTGATCCTTGGTATCAGTGGCGGTGTGGATTCGACAACTTGTGGCCGTTTAGCACAAATGGCCGTTGATAGCCTAAATGAAAACGCTGGTAGCAACGACTACCAATTCATCGCGGTTCGCCTGCCTTACGGTGAACAAAAAGATGAAGACGAAGCGCAACTTGCGCTGTCTTTCATTCAGCCTTCTCAATCTGTTTCTGTAAACATTAAAGCGGGTGTTGATGGGCTTCACGCTGCATCTCACATTGCTCTAGAGGGCACAGGCCTACTACCAACAGATTCAGCAAAAATCGACTTTGTGAAAGGCAATGTGAAAGCTCGAGCTCGCATGATCGCACAATACGAAATTGCAGGTTACGTTGGCGGTCTTGTGATTGGTACTGACCACTCAGCTGAAAATATCACTGGCTTCTACACCAAGCACGGTGACGGCGCATGTGATTTAGCGCCTTTGTTTGGCCTGAACAAGCGTCAAGTTCGTGAACTTGCAGCAACGCTAGGTGCGCCAGAGCTATTGGTTAAGAAAGTGCCTACTGCCGACCTAGAAGAGCTTGATCCACAGAAAGCCGACGAAGCAGCATTGAACCTTTCTTACGACCAAATCGATGATTTCCTTGAAGGTAAAGAAGTCCCTCAAGACGTGTCAGACCGCTTAGTAGGCATCTACAAAGCAACACAGCACAAGCGTCAACCGATCCCAACGATCTACGATTAATTGTTTGAATTAATCTTAGAATCAAAAAGGCCGGAAGTTCATTTCAGTGAACTTCCGGCCTTTTCTATTCAATGTGCTTTTCTTTCTGGCCTTCCGACCTACCGAGTTAGTCTACAACTTCGATATCAGTTTGAGGCACACTGCAACACGCCAGTATTTGCCCCATGTTGCGTTCATGATCTTGCAACGCCGGTACATCAGGTTGATGAACTTGCCCAGACTCAAGGGTCACTTTACAAGCACCACAGAAACCCGCGCGACAGCTTGATGCGATAGACACACCTGCCGACTCAGCTTGCTCTAGTAGTGTTGATTGGTTGTTGCCTTCGAACAGGTAGCCGTTAACGCTCAACTGCAGTTGCTTCACCGCTTCTTCCGTTGATTGAGCAACACCAAACGCTTCTTGATGATAATGCTGAGGATTCAGCCCCATTTGAATCAGCAATTTCTTGGCATTATCCATAAAGCCGTCAGGGCCACACACGAATGCTTGGCGCTTATGAAGGTCCTCAATTTTGGCGACATGAGACACACTCAAACGACCTGACAAACCATCCCACTCTTTCGTTGGTTGGCTTAGTGAATAAATCACACTTAGACCAGCATGTTCGCGAGCGATCTTATCAATCTCAGCTTGATAAGGGATATCTTCTTCACTGCTGCATTGGTGATAGAACACCACATCATCAATCTGACCATGGTCGGCTAAGTAACGAAGCATCGACAACATAGGGGTGATGCCGCTTCCCGCTGATAACAGCAGTAATGGATGTGTTGGGTTATCTTCTAAGTAGAATGCGCCATCTGGATTCTGAGCAACTAGCGTGTCACCGACTTGGAAGTGATCATTGAGCCAGTTTGAGATTTGACCATCGTCCACTCGCTTCACGGAAATCGCCAAACGACCTGCGCGTGAAGGGCTAGAAGATAACGTGTAACGACGAGACACTTTCTCGCCATTAATCACCATTTCAATCGGTAGATGCTGCCCCGGCTGATAGCTTGGTAATAAATTGTTCTCTTTCGCTGGCTCTAGCCAAAAGGTTGTGAAGTCGCGAGCGATCTCTTCACGCTCGACGCAAGTTAAGTGCAGTGACTCGACCCAAGAGTCTTCGTAATGTTCTTTCTCTTTGGTTTCAAGTACCTCAACAACGTCACCCGCTTTCACCAGACCTTCATTTTTCGCCACAAGGTTCTGACCAAAGAAAACGCCACCACGTTCATTGGCTCTGAACGTAGAAAAGGTATTGAGTGGCTCTTTTGTTGCTCTGAATTCGCCGCTCTCAACATCGACTGTCGTTAGGATACAGCGCTCACAAGGCTTCACCGCTTCGAATTCAACCTCACCAATTCGAATGCGCTTCCAACCATCTTCAGCAAACGCTTCAGTGTTTGAGACGACAAAATTGGTGCGGAACTGATCCATTGAATGGGTTTCAGGGCTGCGGCGATTGAGTTCATCAAGAGAGGCTTGGCTGATCACTAACATTGGGTAACCGTCAGCAAAACTCACATTGTGACCGAGCTTTTCACGAACACGATTCGATTGCTCGCCAGAAAACAGTAGCTCAACGCGCACGCCCAACACATCACTGAACCAATCATCCGCCTCGTCGTTGGTGGTATACGCAGTGAAGCTATCTTTCCACACTGTTGCAGGCGCTTCTTGCATCTTGAAGTTTGCATATTTTAGGCGCAGCGGTTCTTTGCCTTCGTAAGTAAAAATCAAACCGTCTGGCTGCAAGCTAGAAGACACATTGACCATTTTAGGGTACTTACGCGCCGTCACCATTGAGCCGTCAGCCAAGGCCAACATAAAACGTCTGTCGAAGGTAAGGCCCTGTTTTTCGACCCAAGCAGAAGAGAGTGCAATCCCACCTACTGATTTAACCGGAAACACATTAATTTGAGATAAGGAGGGCTGTTGACCTGAAAGCTCTTGCTCCAAAGCCTTTTGATCCAAAGGTGACTGCGACATAACGATTCCAATGTTTTGTTGTTTGTCCCAATGCTAACAAATGGTTATAAATAGATAAACTGGCAGCTACTAAACACTTGATACTAAGCTATTATCTTGAGATGTTTAGCTTTCTACTTTGATACATTAAGGCAGCAATGCAGTAACACTCTCCATACGTTCTATACTTTGAACACAATTACTGCATTGAACTTTCATTGAATAAAAAGGATTTATCATGAACAAACTCGTCATTATCATTTTATGTGTACTGCTTCCGCCTGTTGGTGTGTTCTTCGCTCGTGGTGCAGGTAAAGATCTGCTGATTAACATCATCCTGACCTTCTTCTTCTGGGTGCCAGGAATGATCCACGGGCTTTGGGTGGCGACTCGATAGCTCGTCCTCAAAATTAAATACCGAATAAAATACGAAGAAAAACAAGCTCCTAACCCTGAAGAGTTAAAAATAGGATGAAATGAAAGTGCTTTTCCACTATCATCCTGTCGCCTAAACGTAAGCGATTGCTTTCACAGATTTCGCCGAGTTTAGGCTCCAACTACATAACACTTCAAATGGTGGGAGCCTTCAATGACACAACTTACGATTACTCGTCCTGACGACTGGCACGTTCATCTACGCGATGGCGAAGTATTAAAAGATACAGTGCGCGATATCAGCCGCTACAATGGTCGAGCGTTAATCATGCCAAATACCATCCCACCGGTAACCGATACCGAAATGGCTCTTGCTTACCGTGAACGCATCATGGCAGAGCAGCCAAGCGAGCAGTTCCAGCCTCTAATGGCACTTTACCTGACAGACAACACAACACCTGACGAAATTCGCAAAGCGAAAGAGTCTGGTGCAGTAGTCGCTGCAAAGCTTTACCCAGCAGGCGCGACGACTAACTCGGATTCAGGTGTAACTTCGGCTCAAAAGATTTACCACGTGTTAGAAGCCATGCAAGAAGTGGATATGTTGCTACTGGTTCATGGTGAAGTAACCACTCACGATGTTGATATCTTTGACCGTGAGAAGCAATTCCTAGACACCGTGCTAGCGCCGATTGTGAACGACTTCCCTAACCTGAAGATTGTTCTAGAGCACATCACAACCGCTGATGCAGCGAACTTCGTTAAAAACGCGAACGACAACGTAGCGGCAACCATTACTGCTCACCACTTGCTTTACAACCGCAACCACATGTTGGTTGGCGGCATTAAGCCACACTTCTACTGCCTTCCTATCCTGAAGCGCAACACTCACCAGTTAGCACTTATCGAAGCGGCAACAAGCGGCAGCAAGAAGTTCTTCTTGGGTACAGACTCTGCACCACACGCAAAAGGCGCAAAAGAGTCAGCATGTGGTTGTGCGGGTTCTTACACAGCGCACGCTGCCGTTGAACTGTACGCAGAAGTGTTCGACTTAGAAGGTAAGATTGAGAACCTAGAAGCGTTTGCAAGCCACAACGGCCCTGACTTCTACGGTATTCCACGTAACACGGACACCATCACTCTTGTTAAAGAAGAGTGGAACGTTGCTGAAACGATGCCTTTTGGTTCTGACATCGTTGTGCCAATCCGTGGCGGCGAGACGATTGCTTGGTCTGTAAAATAAACGCTTAGTCGGTAAATAAGCGCTTATATTGCAAAATAAGAGCGTGGTGTTAATTAAACACGACCCATTAGATTAAAAGGGGCACCATAATGATTATGGTGCCCCTTTTCGTTTCGTGGAGAGAGGGTTTTATTAAGATCAATAATGAGCGATTACTTACCGCGAATTTTTCCAATCACAGTCCAAACAGCAACGACGATCAATCCAGCTAAGACGCCGATAACACCGTTCAACAGAGTTGGAACCACCGCTGTCGCTATCGTATGTCCACGAAAATCCATAATAATCGGCTCAATTAAGTGATGAATCGCAGGAACGTTGTGCACCACAATGCCACCGCCAACCAAGAACATCGCTGCAGTACCGACCACAGCAAGCGTCTTCATTAACTTGGGCGCAAACGCGACTAGCCCGTTACCCAATTGAGTTTTCATGGTACTTCCATTCGATGTTCGCTGCAGATAGAAGCCTAAATCGTCCAACTTAACGATCCCTGCCACTAAGCCATAAACACCAATCGTCATCACTACCGCAATCAAACTCACGACAAGAACCTGAGTCACGATGCTTGTACCCGTTACAGTACCCAGCGCAATCACAATGATTTCTGCAGATAAAATGAAGTCGGTACGAATCGCGCCTGCGACCTTTCTCTTCTCATATTCCTCTATGGATTCGCCAGTACTCGTATCTTCCCCCTTTTCATCATCATGATGAGCATGAGGAAAGAGCTTCTCTAAGATTTTCTCTGCGCCCTCAAAACAAAGAAACAGACCACCAATCAAAAGCAAAGGCATGATCAGCAAAGGAATAAAGGCACTGATCAATAATGCCGCGGGCACCAAAATCAGCTTGTTTTTAAATGAGCCTTTGGCAACCGCCCATACCACTGGGATTTCTCGCTCAGCAGAAACACCGGATACCTGCTGGGCATTCAGCGCTAAATCATCCCCCAACACACCAGCGGTTTTTTTCGCTGCGACCTTAGACATCAGTGCGACATCATCCAATACGGTTGCAATGTCATCCAGTAGCGTTAATAAACTTGCTCCAGCCATTTTATGGTCTCTTTTAAGGGATTAAACAATTGATAAAATGTAACACCATCAATTCACTCGTCAAAGTTATGAGTCTGTAAAAAATAGAGTCACAAGTTGTGTTTTCTATTGCCGTCTCAGCTAGACAGGACTAGTCTGTCCTCATCTTTCGCGAACATAAAAGAAGAAGTATAGATGAAAAGTGAATACTCCTACCCAATTGGTAAGCCAGGACAAAGATGGCAAGAAGCAGAACGTCAAGCATGGTTCGCTCAAAGAACCGTTAAGCGTGAATACCAGCAAGAAGTCGTGCCAAAAATCCAAGCATTAGCAGACCGCTTTGATATCGAGCAATACGGTGCATTGAGCTACGATGAAGCTCGCTTCCCGCTTTTTGCAATCAAAAGCAAAAACTGGGACGCATCAAAACCGACGATCCTTGTAACCGGTGGTGTTCACGGTTACGAAACCAGTGGTGTGCATGGCGCGATAAAATTCGCCGCAACTCAAGCGGAACAATACTCAACGCACTTCAACATTGTAGTAGCACCTTGTGTAAGCCCTTGGGGTTACGAAGTGATTAACCGTTGGAACCCAAATGCTGTTGATCCAAACCGCTCTTTCTATGACGGTACGCCAGCAGAAGAATCAGCAAACCTACGAGCTTTAGTGGCCTCTTTGCCAGAAGTATTGGTTCACGTTGACCTACATGAGACGACAGACTCTGATGAAACAGAATTCCGACCTGCACTCGCAGCACGTGATGGTATTGAGTACATTGAAGGTATGATTCCAGACGGCTTCTACACGGTTGGCGATACTGAAAATCCACAGCCAGAGTTCCAAGCGGCGGTGATTGCTTCAGTAGAAAAAATAACGCACATTGCGCCAGCAGATGCAGACGGCAAGATCATTGGTTCTGAAGTTACCCAACATGGTGTAATTAACTACCCAATGAAGAAGCTTGGCTTATGTGGCGGTGTGACTGACTGTAAGTACGGTACAACCACAGAGGTTTACCCGGACAGCGATAAAGTGACAGACGAAGAGTGTAATGACGCTCAGGTTGCAGCGGTAGTCGGTGCTTTGGATTACGTTATTCAGCACGAACTGAACGCGTAAGCCAATAGCTAGTAGCTAGTCCCTTAGAACTAATCCCTAAAACTAAAAAAGAGCCACAAGTGACGAGTCGCTTTTAGCTCTTTTTTTGTCTCTTTCTCTTACCTGCCATTTCTTCTCAGGCATAAAAAAGCTCCCTTGCACACTGTGCAAGAAAGCTTTGAAATCACGCTTAGTCAGGAGTCATTCATGAACTCCCTGCTTGAGTTCTTTAGTTAGTCGTTTCGCTAACGCTTGCTTGTCCTTTATCTACTTCAGTTAGTAGACCTTTCAACAAGCTGAAACAACCAATCAGAAGAATGATCGTAAACGGCAGTGCAGCAATGATCGTTATCGATTGCAGTGCTTGGATAGATTGAGTACCACCAATCCACAGCATTACCATTGCAATAGCGCCTGAGATAACCGCCCAAACCACTTTCTGTTTCACTGGTACTTCAAGCTTACCACCCGCCGTCATGCCATCGATAACGATAGAACCTGAGTCTAGCGTAGTCACGAAGAATACGATGATCAGTGCTACAGCGATAACAGATAGAATGCTACCAAACGGGTATGCGTCTAGCATGTAGAACAAGCTTAGAGATACATCTGTGATGCCTTGGTCGAGGCCAAGTTGCCCCACATGACTGATCACTTGCTCGATAGCCACGCCACCAAAGATAGACATCCAAGCCGATGTTACCAATGTTGGGATAATCAGTACGCAAAGTAGGAATTCACGCACCGTACGGCCTTTAGAAATACGCGCTACGAACATACCGAAGAATGGTGCATACGCAACCCACCATGCCCAGTAGAACACAGTCCAACCATGTAGCCATGTTGTGTCTTCTCGACCAGAACTTTGGCTCAATGCAACGATGTTTTTCACATAACCCGTTACCGCAGTCGCCACAGAATCAAGCACAGTTGTGAAGTTCAGAACAGCGATAAGACCAAGGAATACGAACGCAATAACCATGTTCAAGTTACTAAGGAACTTAACACCACCGTCCATACCACGCATAACAGAGATGATCGCCAAGCCCATAATCAAAACGATAATAGATTGCTGAAGGAAGATGTTGTTTTCCAAGCCAAACACGTGGCTGATACCACTTGCTGCTTGTGTACCACCTAAGCCTAATGAGGTCGCAAGACCAAACAACGTAACCAGTACAGTAAGTACGTCGATCACATCACCGGTTTTGCCCCATACTCGTTCACCCAGAATTGGGTAGAACACGGAACGCATTGATAGCGGTAAGCCTTTGTTGTAAACAAAATACGCAAGACAAAGTGCCGTCATGCCATAGATAGCCCAAGCATGGAAACCCCAGTGGAATACGGTCGCACCCAGTGCCAATTCACGGCCAGCTTCTGTGAAAGGTTCTGCATCGAGTGGCGTTCCGAACCAGTTGGTGAAGAACGCCGTTGGCTCTGCAACACCCCAGAAAATAAGTCCAATACCCATGCCTGCTGCGAATAGCATCGCAATCCAAGATGACATTGAATAATCCGCAGTCGCGTCTTCGCCACCTAAGCGAACTTTACCCAAAGGTGAGAATGCAAGAATAACGGCAAAAACTAACATGATGTTGGCTCCCCACATAAAGAGGAAGTCAAACTTAGATAAAACAGCACCCTTGATAGAATCAATCGCAGCTTTGGCATCTGCAGGAGGAAGAGCAAGAAGAGTGATGATAAAGAGAAGAGATAAGCCTACTGAGGCTACGAAGACTGTGTTATGGACATCCATGCCCCATTTACTGACGTTATCTTGACCAACTTGATAGTCAGTAGAATCAATACTGTATTTTTTTGATTTAAAACTCATAAATTATGATGTTCGCATATCCGAATCAACGAATATAAGGACGCTCTCCATATCCAACTACTACTTGATTGGCTCGCCATTTCACAAAAATAAAACGTGATAAAAACCACCGAGCAAGGTGATAAATGGACTTACTGGCTCAATCCCAGGACGCGCATAATAGCACAGCACGAAGTATTTTGACTGAGTTTTTGCTCAATAGTCACCCAAAGCACCGTCAACCATGATAGTTGAGACAATAAAAACAGAATAAAATAAACAAATAAAAACCTTTAAATACAGCGCATTAAATTAAAATAACGCACCGTAAAATATCATTCAAAGTTTCTACAGATAATTTTACTAACCACCCAATTTATTTATAGCTCTAACAAAAAAGCCCCGCTATAGGGGCGGGGAAATTACCAAAGGTAAAAGAGAAATCAGTGTTAGGATGTCAGTGCTGCGATTAGCAGAGCAGCACTTCACATTTCAAAGACAGCACATTAGATCGCGAAGCAAAAACCTAGGTTGTAGTCTTCGCCATTCTTCGCCGTGAACTCTTTGTCTTCACTTGATGCATTCGGGCGGCCGCTTTCATCGCCTTTTACTAAGCTCACCCAGTGACGAATACCTGAAGAACGGCTAGCCTCAGTTTGGCCAAACGTGGTGCACGTCTCTAATTGGATATCTTGAATATCAACTAACTCCAGACGGCCTGTGCCTTTACGAGCGCCGATTGTCACTTCAACGTGTGTACCGCTTTCATCGCGGAATAGGATTGCTGAAGGCTTAGACTTGTCACCGGTGTAAGCTACAAAATGCTTAGCGCGTTTCAGGCCGGTGTGTTCACCGTTTTTGAAATAAACCTGAACATGTCGGTAATCAATCTCGTAGCTCACTACATCTTCATGTGAACCAGTCTCTAGAGGAAATAGAGTATCAAGCAGCTGTTTCGCCATTTTTTGTTTTTCGAGTTGCTTGTCTGCTTTCACCATCTCGACGGCAAAGACAGCTTCAGCAATAAATGTTGAATGGTTTCTGTGAAGTTCTGTTTTGTCTAGTGTCAGCATATTCATAGTCTATCCCTCGTACGGCTTTAAATTTCATTTAGGTCAAACATCCCAATAGACCCTTTTCAAAATTGTTCTTTACTGTGTGGTTTCCATGTTTTTCATACTACTTGTATTTTTGAAACAATTTCACAACAAAAATTACACACTGTGAATTTTACTAAATCGCTTTTTTACACAAACCGGTATTTCGAGCCCCCAGCCCTTTATTTCACTGGGTTGAGGGTTCAGTAGAAACACGTTTACGTGTTGTTTGAATTTGTGTAATAACCCACTCCAACCAACTTATTGTCGATCACTCGATAGTAAGTATGCTTGGTTTCTACTTTGCTCGACAGCGGGTTTAACCATCGGTAGGTGTAAACACCTCGGCCGTTTTCTTTCGCAAGGTTCAACATCTCCGTGAGAATTGGCTTATCGTCAGGGCTTAGAATTTCGTTGTGTGAACGCCCGACAAGCTCAGGAGAAACCCCGTGCGCCAGCAGTTTCCCAGAGCTCATATCCATCACAAACACATACAAATCCCCTTCTACAAAGCTGCCTTCCGCGTCATTGAACTCAGTTAGGCTCTCTTGTTCTGACTCCACTATCGCGGTCATCGCTCTCGCCAGTAAATTCTTAGCCTCAGCCGCACTCGAACGTTCAGGGTAATAACCCACAGCCACAATCACATCGCCTACTCGCTCAAAGAACGTAGTTTTCGGTTCACCCATACGATCAGTCGGATTCGTCCAGTGATACTTCACTTCACCAAAACCGTTGTGTACCGCTTTGGTGATCATTTCACGGAAAAAAGGATTGCCGTAAACGTCTTGCGTGTCCAACACACTGTCGCCCACCAGCACCATCGAAGATCCGCCACTGGCAAGGAATTGGCCATCGATGCCCAAAGCAAACACATATAGCTCCCCATCGATATATTCAGGGTCACTCATAAAGTCTTTAACGCTTTCATCGCCATCCTTTTGAACATGGACCACCGCTTTAGCAAGGAGAGTTTTGGCTCTTCTTTCTGCATCACTGACAACGTGTGGTTCAGAAATATCGAGCACGTTTACAGGCTTAGCTTCTTTCTCCGTTTCAGAATGTTCGGCACGTAAACCAATGCCACTCACTACAGCAAACACGGCACAACCAATGAGGATGATTCTGGATAAATTCATGGTTCTCTCTCCTAATAGCCGACTAAGGACGGTAGCCAAAGCGTAATTTGTGGGAAGAAAGCGATAACGAAAACACCCACAACAGAAGCAAGTACAAAGGGGTGGATCTTCGCGGTGATTTGCTCAACCGTTGAGCCCCCTATGCCCGAGGCGACAAAGATATTCTCTCCAAGTGGCGGCGTTGCAAAACCTATCGATAAGGTACACACCACCACAATTCCCACGTGAGTAGGATCAGCACCTAGCATGTACATGATTGGTAGTAACACTGGCACGATGATCATGATGGCCGCTAAGGTTTCCATGAACATGCCGATGAACAACAACAAGGTAATGGTTAGCGCCCACACCATGTACATGTTATCGGTGAAACTAAGTAGCGATTCCGCCACCACTACTGGGATCTTTTGCTCGACCAACAAACGTCCAAACACGGTAGCGGCAAAGAGGATCAACAACACACGCCCAGTGATCCATGTCGTGGTCGACAGAGATTTCATCACACTTTTAAACGACAGTTCTCGGTGAATGAAAAGCCCCACAAACAACGAATAGAATATCGCAACAACCGCTGATTCTGTTGGTGTGAACATGCCACTGTAGATACCGCCAAGAATTAAGAACGGCGCTAATATCGACCATAATCCGCGGCGCAAGTAGTGCCTTACATCGCCAAACGACCACGTTTCGGTCAGCCCTTTATAGCCTTCACGCTTAGCAATAAAATAGTTAGTGACTACTAGTGTCGACGCCATAATGAAACCCGGCACAACCCCAGCGACAAACAGTTTTGGAATCGATAAGGAAGCAAACTGGCCGTGTTGAGCAATGGCTTCTGGTGGCGCCATTA
Organism: Vibrio sp. 10N.247.311.14; assembly: GCF_041467715.1. Classification (NCBI taxonomy): domain Bacteria; kingdom Pseudomonadati; phylum Pseudomonadota; class Gammaproteobacteria; order Vibrionales; family Vibrionaceae; genus Vibrio; species Vibrio sp. 10N.247.311.14. The sequence goes on along the minus strand of NZ_JBFSVE010000025.1, from coordinate 26,272 downwards.
AGCCCATTGCCGAGATACCAAAGATAACCAAAGGAATGGATGGCGGGATGATAATGCCCAAGCCTCCGGATGCAGCCGTTACGGCCGAAGCGTAGCTCTTATCGTAATCACGTTTAACCATCGCAGGCACCATTAACATGCCTACTGCTGCGGTGGTTGCCGGACCTGAACCCGAGATAGCACCAAAGAAAAGACACGCCATTACTGTTGCCGCACCAAGGCCGCCTGTTACGGGACCAGCTAAGCTTTCTGCGATATCCACCAGACGTTTGGAGATACCCGCCGCCTCCATTAATGCACCCGCAAGAACAAAGGCTGGCAGCGCCATTAATGGGAAGTTGCCCACCGAGGTAAACGCGATTTGTACTAAGGCGATGGGATTTTTATCGAGCAACATATAGGCCGCCATCGAAGCGCCGGCCAGTGATACTGTGATTGGTGCGCCTAGGATTAACAGCGTTAAAAAGCCACCAAATAAAATTAGAGTTAAATAGGATTCCATTATTACATCTCTCTATTACGACTATTCTCTGTGATGACTATTGCGCGGACTTTTGTGCCGTCATTTTGCGCAGCTCTTTGACTTCTGGATCTTCGTTGGTTGCGCCTTTAAATAAACGCTCATAGTTGTTCCAGATAATTCGAATCATCATCAGTGAAAACGCGATAGGTAAAATCATGTAGAAGTACTTCATCGGGATACCTGTGGTTTGAGACTTCCAAAACAGATTCATTTTGTTGAACACGAAGTCGTAGCTGAGGTAAACGAAGTAGCCGTTGAAACAGAGCCATAGGAAGTCAGCGATGGTTTCACTCACGGTCTGCACGATTGGCGGAAAGAATTTAAAGTGAAAGCTCACTCGGTTGTGCGCCGACATCTTGGCCGCAACAACAGCCCCTAGATAGGCAAACCAAACGAACATGTAGGTCGCCACTTCATCACCCCAAGGGATAGAGTAATCAAAAAACTGACGAGTAATAATTTGTGTAAACAGCAATAGGACAAAGCTTGCAAGCAACAAACAACAGGTATATTCCTCAATATTGTTCAGGTGTTTTTTTATTGTTTTAGCGACTGACATATAACCTCCAATGTTGATTTTCACATGACAACCAGTCGCTCACGGTCCTAAAAGATCAGGTACAGAACAGATCAACGAGTACAGCCATGTAAATGCCCTATCTCACTGTTCTACCGCTAGGTGATTAAGTAGCGGAGAACAGCAGATAGGGCGAATCTAATCGTTACTTTCTACCTAGTAACTCAAGAACGTCGTCTAGCTTGTCTTTACCCCCAATGCTTGAGTAGAACTTAGGCCAAACTGACTTAGTCACTTTGTTGATCCACTCTTGCTCGTTGTCTGCTGGGTCTGTGAATACCATGCCTTTCGCTTGTAGCTCTTCGCGAATCTTGTTTTCCGTATTTTCTAGATAAGCAAAGCTGTGCTCTGTTGCTTCCTGACCCGCTTCAAGAATGATTTTTTGCATTTCAGGTGTCTGTTGTTGGAAGACCGTTTCACTCACGATTAGAGGTTCTAGAGAGAAAATGTAGCGAATGTTGGTCACGTACTTTTGCACTTCGTTGAATTTCATCGCGTGGACTGTGATGTAAGGGTTATCTTGACCATCTACCACACCTTGTTGCAGGCCGGTGAAAGTCTCAGACCATGCCATTGGTGTTGGGTTTACACCCCATGCTTGATAAGAAGCAATCATGATTTCGTTACGAGGAACACGAATCACTAGCCCTTTCAAATCCTCTGGTGAAGCAACGGGCTTTTTCGAGTTAGTCAAAACCCTAAAGCCAGAATAAGCCCAACCTACGATGCGAACACCAGCGTCACGAATCGTGTTATCAACTAAGTCTTGGCCTACTTGACCTTGAGTCAGTAGTACCGCTTCTTCTGCGCTTTGAATCACGTAAGGCATGGTCAATAGACCAACGGTTGGAGAGAAAGGCGTCACGTTGTTGATCGCCAGTACAGAGAAGTCGAGAAGACCTATTGCAGCATCGTTTACGGTGTCTTGCTCATTGCCTAATTGGCCGTTCGGAAACAGATCGATTTTCACTTTACCGTCTGTTTTTTGCTCCATCAGTTCAGAGAATGAGGTCGCTAATTCCCACTGCGTACCACCAGCAGCATCGCCGATAGCCATTTTAAAATTCGCTGCTGCCGCGGTATGAGATAACACCGCTGTTGCTACAATAGTGACACCAGCAATAATTTTATTTTTAATCAATTTCATAGTCTTAACCTTTCCTATCATACAGACTTCCTGCCTGTACTTTGCTCACAAGGTGACCTGGTACAACTTTCCTGGTCGTAGTTCTATTTCCCTATTTTGGAAACAATGTTCGGGTAGTTACAGCCTTTCATCCTTTAACGAATACCACTGATAAAGGAACCGCTGCCCCATTCTTCGAAACGGTGCAAACATCTCTGATTCCACCACTTCCCTCACGTTGGGGAACGGAAGTTTTGATTCAAATATTGGTAGGTCGAGCTTGTGACCTTCACCTGCGATCCACTGAGCAAGGCGTTTACCTGCTTGAGCGGAATACATCACGCCATTGCCGCCATAACCCAGCGCGTAGAATATCGATTGCTTTGGATTCGGCTGATAGATTCTCGGCATCATGTCGTGGCTAACATCCACCCAACCCCACCATGAATAATCGATTTTTATCTGATCGAGAGACGGGAATTTTCGAGTAAGATCCGCTCTCAGCATGTCTTCATATTTCTTTTCAGGCGCGTTCTTGCCACTGATGGCACTGCGTGTACCAATCTGTACTCGGTTATCCGGTAACAAACGGTAGTAATGGCGCAGAATTCGAGTATCAGTAATCACTTGATTGGTTTTGAAGTTACACGCAGCGATCTCGTCTTGAGTTAAAGGACGTGTCACCATCGAGTTAGAAAGCACTGGCAGAAGGCGATTCTTAAGCTCGGAATGCAAACCTTGGCTGGTATACCCACCCGTACAAACACCGACAGAACGCGCCTTCACCAAACCACCTGGCGTTTTCAGGTAATGCACACCGCCACGAGTTTCCCAACCCATAACTGGGCTCGACGGGTGAACTTTCACGCCGAGAGCTCGCGCCTTTCTTAGGTAACCAAACGCCAGTTTCCCTGCATGAATACCAATCCCTTCGGGTTCATGCATCGCGCCAGCCGCTTCTTGGTCGCCAACGTAATCACGCTTTACGGTTTCCGCATCTAAGATCTGCGCATCGTAATCGAACGTGTCACGCAGCAACTTGGCTTCTTTCTCGAGTGTTGACATCACTTTTGGACGATGAGCCACATATAAGTGGCCGCCCGGTTGTGGGTCACAATCGATGTCTTTGATCAGTGACTTGAACGTTTCCATGCCATCCACACACTCGCGGTGCATTTTTAGCGCGGTTTCTAGGCCCCAACGTTCAATCCACTGAGAACGCTTCAAACGCCCAGAAGCACACTGTGCTTGGCCACCATTTCGGGTACTGCAGCCCCAACTCATACGGTTAGCTTCAATCACAGTCGCTTTAATGCCGTACATTTCAGCAAGGTGTATCGCGGTACTTAGGCCTGTGTAGCCTGAACCGATAATAGCCACATCGACATCCATGTCTGACGTGATTGGGCCATCATCTTCAGGTGGTGCGCCTGCGGTATCTACCCAATAAGTCGGGGCATATTCCTTACCGTGACCTGGGCTCTTGTCTTTAAGTGGATCGTATTTTGGATCGTATTTTGGATCGTATTTGTCTTTTGCTTGGGTGCTTTTCACCTTTGGCGGCACATCGGCTGCCGGTTGTTCCATTACTAAACTCATAATTCGACTCTCCTAGTCATAACACGTGAACGGGTTGCGATTTCGTGTCTAGCTCTTGGGAGTATTGCTGGGAGTCAAAAGAGGTCGTGTTTTACGGAAGGCATTTTTTACGCTGATTTTTCCGTCTTTCAGGGTAAACACATCAACCATACGAGCTTCGATGACGCTGCCATCCGGGTTCGTCGCAGAAAACGTTGATTCACTCACAGCACGGTCACCGCATACAAAGTGGACAGGGTCGCTCCAAGCCGCATCTGGAAAGTTCTGCCAAACCAATTCAAAGCTATTTCGAACCGCTTCGTACCCTTCGATAGTGTTTCCAAGCAAGCCTTCTCCTGCCACCGTGTGGAATACACAGTCTTCTGTCATGAAAGACATGAGTGCTTCAATATCATGGTTATTCCATGCATCACTAAAAGACTGTAAAAAGGCGGTGTCGACTTGGTTTTCCAGCACGAATGTCGCTGCATTGGTTTGCATATTCATATTCCAGAATCCTTTATGTTTTCGTTATTGGTTTAAATTTCAGTAGCTTTGCGCCACTTTTTCATTTGAGTGTTTAAACTAGATCTGTGAAATTTAACAACTTGATAACAAGCTTCACCACTCTAACTTCGAGTTACTTTATAAACAATTTTTAAGCTCACAGATTTCATCTTTTTATAAATTAATTAGTGTTCTAATTTTATTTACACAGTCACTCACTAGATTTATACGAGGTCTAAATAAAATAATTAGAAATATTAGACTTTAGTCGAAGTCAAAATCTTGATGGTACTTTCGGCCATACTGCTCAAGCTGGCGATCATGAGTATTAACTTGTAATTCGATATTACCCTCACCTTTATTAATTGCTTGATTACCATCTACATGGGCTTCATTTTTCAAATCAGCCAGTTTCTCTTCAATATATTCTGTCGGTTCATTTAAAACATTCATGGAGGTTAATTCCTTTATCAGGTTTACTTTCGCTGATGGAAGAATATGAACGGACACTAGACCGTTTGAATATTCTTTCTCATCGTACAAAGGCTGAATGGCATCATTGCCACCTTCCTTAAATGGGTGAATGGAATACCACTTATCCTTTCTTTGCTCTTGCTGATCACAATCAGCCACATTGAATATCTGAGTCTTATTGAAGTCACATGGTGAGTTAAAAACACTAACCTTATGATAATCAATGGCTTTAATAATATTGATACAGTCTTTACTTTGGCTATGACATACAGACCACAGCGCATTAATCAGGTTATCTGTCCACTCAAGTAAACGGGTTGGAAACCCCTGTTTCTTGGCTAAACACATCAATAACCAATCGTTTATCTGGTGTGCATTCAACGAATGCCCGCCATAAACTCTCACGGTCGAAAGAAACTCTTGTTCGACACGGCGAATATTCTTTCGATTTGAGCGACCTAAGCTTGGCATCAAGTTATTATTTTCATAATCACACACGTTATAAATCAAACCACGATGCCCATTACACTCTTTAATGAGTGAGTCGATTATTTTATACAGCTCGTCGAGTGAGCTTATATAATGTTTATTTTTCACAACATACATACTACGATTCACTTAATTTAAATTCGGTAAGATCAAAATATCAACAACCCTATCAATCGATGATAAAAATCAACCAATAATAACGATTGACCAATAGTCAACTAGTGTCGTTATTTTATTTTTTCTAAAATGATAATAAGTATATATCTTCATAAACAAGTATCAGTATTAGAACCATTCACTAAGTAGCTATGAGTTAATGGTCGATTAATAATAACGAGTAACAAAGTTTATATAGCAATAACCACTTATTTCCCTAATGAACATTTAATTAGTGTTCTAATGTTTAACTGGAAATTATTGAACTAAGCGTTTACGTTCTTCACCTAAGTCCTTTGCCAATACCCGTTGGTATTGCCCGACCACATTCTCGATAGCACTTTCTCTAACACTCTCGAGATATCTACGGCCGGACAAACTTCCTATGACTTATACGTAATCTTTGTATTTATCTAGGAAACGAACCGGTGTTGATAGTGCATCTCGGCGGAACGGGTCACCCAATTCCTGAGTACACATGATTTCAATGATGGTTGTTTTGCCTTCGTTCATCTGCATGTCGATGGCTTTTTGCAGGGTTGGACCTACATCTTCTAGCTTATCAACCGTGATACCTTCAGCGCCCATAGCTCGTGCGATTTCTGCAAAGCTTTGGTTTTCAAGTTCACCGGCAACAAAGCGTCGGTTGTAGAAGTCGACTTGGTTCTTCTTCTCCGCACCCCATTGACGGTTGTGGAATACCACGGCTGTCACTGGAATGTTATGGCGAACACATGTCATGGTTTCCATCAAGCTCATGCCCCACGCACCGTCGCCTGCATATGAAATAGCGGGGCGATGAGGTGCCGCTGCTTTCGCACCAATGATGGTCGGGAATGCGTAACCACAGTTACCGAAACTCATTGCAGCAAAGAAGCTACGTGGTTTCTCAAAGCGTAAGTAGCTGTTTGCCACTGAGTTGATGTTACCGATATCGGTTGAGACCATTACGTCTTCTGGCATCGCTTTTTCTAGCTCACGCAATACTTGGCGTGGGTGTAAGTATTCGCCACCAGAGAACGGAGTCTCGTGTGAGTTTTCCTCAATCATATCCAAGCTGAAAGAGTCACGTTCGTGTGTCCACTCATCAAGCTCTTTTTCCCAAAGTGCTTTTTCTGTAGCGACGGTATCTTGGCGAGCGCCTTTGTTGTCATCACACAACAGTGCACGACCTTCCAACCTTTCAGATAGAGCAACCGCTGCTGCTTTTGCATCACCACAGATACCAACCGAAATCTTCTTAACCAGACCAAGCATCTTGTTGTCTGCATCAATCTGAATGATTTTCGCGTTCTTCGGCCAGTAGTCCATGCCATGTTGAGGCAAGGTACCAAATGGACCAAGACGTGTACCCAAAGCGATAACCACATCCGCTTGAGCCATCAATTTCATTGCTGCTTTCGAACCTTGGTAGCCTAAAGGACCACACCATAATGGGTGACTAGCAGGGAAAGAGTCATTGTGTAGGTAGCTGTTCACTACAGGCGCACCTAGTCTTTCTGCCAACGCTGCACACTCTTGAACTGCATCGGCCATGACCACGCCGCCACCAGAAATGATGACTGGGAATTTAGCTTCAGCAATCAGGTCTGCCGCTTCATTCAGAGACTTCTCACCACCTGGACCACGGTCTAAACGCGCTGGTTTAGGGATCTCGGTTTGAGTTTCACCGTAGAAATAGTCACGTGGAATATTCAGTTGAGTTGGACCCATTTCACTCATCGCACGGTCGAAGCATCGGCCTGTGTATTCCGCCATACGGTCTGGGTGCGTTACGTGTCCTTGATACTTAGTAAACTCTTGGAACATTGGAAGCTGGTTACATTCTTGGAAACCACCTAAGCCCATTGTTTTAGTGCCTGTCTCTGGCGTCACAATTACGACCGGGCTATGTGCCCAGAACGCAGCTGCAATTGCTGTTACACAGTTACTGATACCTGGGCCATTTTGCCCGATAACCACGCCATGGCGACCAGATACACGAGAGTAACCATCTGCCATGTGGGCAGCGCCTTGCTCGTGTACTACTGGGACCAATCGAATGCCAGCAGGAGCAAAGATATCCATTGCGTCCATAAATGCCGACCCCATGATGCCGAACATATCGGTAACATCATTAGCAACCATAGTTTCAACGAACGCTTCTGATGGTGTCATTGTTACTGTGCCGGAAACAACCGTACGTTTTTCTTGCTCACTCATTCTTCCATTCTCCTGAGTTAACCAAAATTTCATTTTTCGGAATGAATTGTCTCTTTTTCGAATTCATTTTCACCTTAGTAGTAGAATTTTTGCACGTCAACTTTTTATATTAAATTGGAACAATTCATTCTAATTAATAAAACTGGATCACATTATTGATAGTTTTTCGTACAAAAAGTGCCGTTAACTTAGAGTGAGCTGTTAATAATCGATGACATATCGCCCATCGAGGCAGTCATGGAAGCTATTGAGAGGGAAGAAAAATGAATGATGCGGAATTGATACCAACGCAACCAGTAAGTGTGAGAGAGTGTTTTGGCATCGACAGTAACCTAACCGTATTGGGGTTTGAACATGCTGGCGAGTATGTACCCAAGGTCGATCCTAACTACTGTTTTGATCCGGAAGTAACACTAGCGATATTGGCGGGTTTCACCTCTAATCGCCGCACGTTGATACAAGGTACACACGGAACAGGCAAGTCTTCCCACATTGAACAAATTGCTGCGAGATTGAACTGGCCGTGTTTGAGGATCAACCTAGACGGACACTTAAGCCGATTGGATTTCATAGGAAAGGACAGCATCGTCATTAAAGATGGAATGCAGGTGACAGAGTTTAAAGAAGGCATTCTTCCGCAAAGTATCCAGCAACCCATCGCTCTGGTATTAGACGAATACGATGCAGGACGACCTGATGTAATGTTTGTGATTCAACAACTCTTAGAGCAAGACGGCAAATACACCTCTTTGGAGCAAAACCGAGTGATCACGCCTCACCCTTCTTTTCGCCTATTTGCAACCTGTAACACACTGGGGTTGGGTAATTTCTCGGGGTTGTATTCCGGTACTCAGGTTCTTAACCATAGCCAGCTTGACCGATGGAACATCATCGCCACGCTTAACTATTTAGATCCGCAACATGAAACTAAGATCGTGTTATCCAAGCGCCCAGAGCTGAACAATGAAAGTGGTCAGCAGTTGGTTGAGAAAATGATCGCAACCGCTGGTTTAACGCGAAATGGTTTTAGAGCGGGCGATCTGTCAACGGTAATGTCTCCGAGAACCGTGATTACATGGGCTGAAAACATTCGAATATTCGATAACGTAGCGACTGCATTTAGGCTTTCATTCCTCAACCGTTGTGAAGATGAAGAGAAAGAGCTGGTGAGCGAATATTATTTCCGCTGCTTTGGTGAGGCGCTAGAAATGCCTACTCAGAGTTATGCGCAGTCGGAGCCGTAAACCATGGCCAATGTTTCTTCTCAGCAGAAAAAGATCCTCGACCTTGGTGTGTCTGTCGCTAGAGCGATCAGTGGTGAGCTGGACCTGAATTATCGGGGAGAGCGTCTCTATAACGGCAATAGCCCCTGCTATTATCAGTCTGCACATACTAACGATCTCACCTTTGTTTCTCGCCATGAGTTGAAAAACAGCAAGCTTTCGATGCAAGGCAAGATCGATTCATCGGCACTACGACTATTGCTTTCAGACACTGACCTCCATTATTCATTGCGACCGAAAAACGAAGTCGAACGTCTGCTTTACGACTTCTGCGAACAGGTACGGATTGAATCTCAAGTCCCGCCTTATCTAAAAGGCGTGACCACTAGCATCCAATTCAACTTTGCGTATTGGAGCGATCAATATCATCAAAATGGCTTTACTGAATCCCGCGTTGGTATTTTGTTATTCACATTAATGCAAGTCATCCACACTCGATTAACAGGTGTCCCAGTCTCAGAGCCCATCGCTGAAACCATTGAATCAACTCGGGCAGGCATAGTGCCTATTTTCGGCAACTGTCTAAAGCGCTTGAAGGAACATAGATGCGACCAACAACAGTTTGCTAATTGCGCCAGCGAACTGGCCTCTTTAGCACAAGAGCTCATCAACCAAGAACAAGAGAGTAATAATTCGCCGACACCAACGGTTGAAGAAGACATCAAGATCCTTGCACAGCTTGCCTTGATTGTTGATGGTGACATTCAAGATCAAGACGTCGATACCGACATCACAGGCAGTAGCAAGGTATTCGAGTTGTCGGGCGCCAATTATCAGGTCTTTAATTCAGAATTTGATCAAGTGATAGCGGCAGACAAACTCGTCAGGCGCGATCTATTACTCGAACTGAGACAAAAGCTCACCGATGACATCATGGCGAGACAAGTAAACACTCGCCGCTTGGCCGCTATACTCACCAGCTTTGTTGCCACGCCACAAAGGAACCGACGTCAGGATCATTTAGAAGAAGGCATTGTTAACGCCACCACCATCACCAAGCTCGTCACATCGCCATTGGATAGCACTGTCTTTTATCAACCTGACATCGGTACATCTCATCAATGTGCCACCACATTTTTGATGGACTGCTCTGGCTCAATGCAAAAGCACAGTCACAAGCTAAGCCTACTGATTGATACAATTCTCAAATCCGTTGGACTGGCCAACATCCCTTTCGAGATTATTGGCTTTACGACCAATAACTGGAACGGTGGCAAGGTCTATCGGCAGTGGCTTAAACAAGGCCAACCAAAGCACCCGGGCCGCTTAAACGAAGTTCGGCACATCGTGTTTAAGGATTTTGATACCCATTGGAGACGTTCTCGACTTGGCATTGCGAGTCTTCGTAAAGCCGACATCTTTAAAGAAGGGATTGATGGCGAAGCGGTTCAGTTCGCGAGTCATCGATTGCAGCAGCACACCGCCCAGCGAAAGGTTTTGATTGTGTTCTCAGACGGCTGCCCGATGGATACCGCTACCAGTACCGCCAACGATCAGTTCTATTTAGATAACCATCTCAAACAGGTGATTGAACGTGAGTCGACCAAAAACGGTATTGAGATTCATGGTGTGGGAATGGGAGTGGATTTGAGCCCGTACTATCGCAGCAACATCACGTTAGATGTACAAGAGAGCTGCTTGTTTGGGCTATCTAGGAGCATATTTGAGATGCTAAAGCGTGTTTAAACAGGGAAGCTTAGGCTAGCGAATCACTAGCCTCCTTTGTCGAGAATGGTTTTACGAGGAGCCAAACAACGACCATGCAGAGACAGCCATCAAATATCCGCCTATCAGCATTAACACCGTAAACACCAGCTTTCTGAGTTGATCATTAGACAACGGCGGTGGGAAACGCCGAGCAAACATTGTGACAAGCGCCACCAGAGGAACAGCAATAGCGGATAACCACAATATGCTCTGTTCCATGTCGCCCGCCGCATAGACATTGACCGTACGGGACATCGACGTACAAGCGAAAACCATCAGCAGTGTGCTTCGCACCAGATCGAGCGAAAAAGGTTGCCGATAGAGATGATAAACAATCGGTGGACCTGCCATCCCAAATAATCCCCCCGCTAACCCAGAGCTAAATCCTGAGACAAGGAAAGATACGGTTGTCGAACGGACCGTTCTAGTTTTAGGTTTAAACATAAAGCTCAAACCAGCGAACAACACCATGGCACCCAATAGCCCTCGTAGGATTTGGGTTGCCGACTCGCTCAACGCGTCCAGCAAGTACACGCCCATCGATACGCCGGGAATAATACCGATGACTAACACCACCAGAATCTTGAGTTCCCCAAGCAGTGGCTTACCCATCAACGCCACCAAGCAATTGAACAAGGTCACAATACTGACCACAGCGGCTATAACGGGTAGGGATACCAAATTAAGGCTGACCGTTAAACCAATCACGATGATACCGAGGCCAAATCCGGTGACAGTTTGAAAATAGGTACCCACCGCAATAGTGGTAAGAATGGCGAGTAAAACAGGTAACTCCATTAGCTATCCTAATTAGGTTATTTGGGGGTAAATATGAGTGCAAGATTCCGCATTAGTTTAAGCAACGAGTGTTAATACCGGAATTCAAACTCCGACTCTTCTCTTTCTTCAACCTCAGCTTCAGTATCAGCCTTAGAGTCAGACACTTTCCCTTGCTGCGCTTGTACCGCGGTCACCGCGATCACATTAAAGATGTCTTGTGCGCAACACCCTCTTGATAAGTCATTCGCAGGTTGATTCAACCCTTGTAACAGTGGACCAATCGCAACTGCCCCGCCTAACCTTTCCGCAAGCTTATAACCAATATTACCTGCTTCTAAATTGGGAAATATCAACACGTTCGATTGACCTTTCACCTCTGAATCTGGCAGCTTTTTCGCGGCAATCTCAGTCACAATCGCGGCATCGAGTTGAACATCCTGATCGACGGCGATTCCGGGACAACGTTGTTTTACGAGTTGAGCCGCATTACGAACCTTATCGACCGATTCGTGCTTGGCACTGCCGTTGGTCGAAAAAGACAGCATTGCGACTTTAGGTTCTTCCATCAGTAGCGTTTGAGCACTGATTGATGCGGCTACGGCAATCGATGCTAGCTCGGTTTCATTGGGGTTAATCACCAAACCACAGTCACTGAAAATCATGCCGCCTTTAAGATTATGGAAAGGCTCACACAACATCATCAGAAAGAAACTGGATACCAATTCACTGTCTGGCGCGGGGCCGATAATCTGAAGCGCAGCTCGCACCACATCAGACGTGGTATAAACCGCACCATTAACTGTACCATCCACCAGCCCCTCTCTGACCATCAGATTGGCAAAAACAAGTGGATCTTGAACCAGCTCTAGAGCGTCATCATAAGTCATGCCTTTGGCTTTTCTTAATGTATACAGCCGCTCAGCGAGCACCTCTTTGAGTGACGACGCCTGAGGAGAAACAATATGAATGCCAGCCAGGTTAATGTGATGCAGTTCTGCAGCAGCGATGATCGCCGATTCATCGCCCACGAGTGTGATGTGAGCGAGCCGTTTGTCGATTGCCATTCTTGCAGCAGCTAGCACTCGCGGGTCCTCCGCTTCACTCAAAACAACACGCTTACGATCTAAATGAGCTTTATCAATAATCCGTTCAATCGCCTTCATCTTTAAATTCCATTTATTGAGATTAATTGTTCCATAATTTATATTTATATTATTGGAATAACAAAAAAGGTCAAATTTTATTCAGATAATTGAAGAATAATGATTTGGTATGTACACTCTTAGGCATAGACATATCGCAAGGATGAATCACTGTATGCAAACAGAAACACCGCAAGTTCAAGGGGATACACCGACCCTCCGACTTTTTGCACTATTAGAGGTGATAGCGCAAAAAGACGAGTTTATTTCTCTGCAAGGTTTAGTCGAAGAGACCGGATTGCCAAAACCCACGCTGCACCGAATGCTTCAACAGTTAGAAGCGGCGGGCATCATTCAAAGAGATGGCGACGAAAAGCACTACAGCTCAGGTATTCGACTCAGAAAACTTGCCGAAAACCTACTTTTGAATAGCACCATGCACAGCGCGCGACGCACTATCCTTGAGAACCTGAGAGCAGAAGTCGGTGAGAGTTGTAACCTGACCGCTCTTTCAAGTGGCGAAATCATCTATCTCGATCGTGCCGAAACTGAAGCCCCCCTTCGCTTTCACCTGCACCCCGGCTCTCGCGTTCCCGTGCACTGCTCGGCTACCGGCAAACTGTTTTTAGCACACATGTCTAAGTCGCAGCGCAGACGATTAATTGAAAACGTGCCGCTGACTCAATACACCGTGAACACGATTACCGACTATTCGACTCTAGAGAAAGACATCGAAGAAGCGAAAATCCAAGGTTTTGCTATTGATGATGAAGAGTTTTTGCCAGGCTTAGTCTGTATCGCTGTGCTGATACCCTCACCAACAGGTCAATCAAACCTAGGCCTAGCGATACAAGCACCTGTGATTCGAGTGAAACCGGACGAAGCAATAAAATTCTTGCCCGCACTTCAAAAAGCAGCAAAAGCGCTGGCGAAGATAGAAGCAGACAACTGGGCGCAAGAATAACCTTGGCAGGCTAAAGCGAATCATCAGCACTGCATAGACATCAACTCAATAACAGCACCAACACGTGTTAAGTAATCATCAAGAAGGAATCACATGCTAGAAATTAATAACCAGCGCTTACTCTCTTTTATGGTGACAGAAGCGAATAACGCGGTTGCCGTGACCAATCCAGCAACGGGTGAACTCATCGGGCACGCACCGGTATCATCAAAAACAGAGTTAGCGAGCGCGATTGAACGAGCTCATTTAGCACAGAAAGAGTGGGCAAAAATTCCTGCTAAATCTCGTGCTGCACTGCTTCATCGCTGGCACCAGCTGATCTTTGAAAACAAAGATGACCTTGCTCGAATCATGACAATGGAACAGGGTAAGCCGTTAGCCGAAGCGACAGGCGAAGTGGTGTATGGCGCGAGCTTCATTGAGTGGTTTGCAGAAGAAGCAAAGCGCACTTATGGTGATTCCATTCCTAGCACAGTCGCTGGCAAACGCTTGGTGACCATCAAGCAGCCTATTGGTGTCGCATGTGCGATTACGCCATGGAACTTCCCGATTGCAATGATCACTCGTAAAGCGGCTCCTGCCTTAGCTGCGGGTTGTAGCTTTGTCGTGAAACCTTCGGATGAGACACCGCTTTCTGCGTTTGCTGTGGTTGAACTGGCTTATCAAGCGGGTATCCCTAAAGATCTACTTCAAGTGGTGCTTGGTGAAAGCCCTGAACAAGTGGGCAACCTATTCACTTCGCATCCGCTTATCAAAAAAATCTCTTTCACTGGGTCGACCCGTGTGGGCAGTATTTTGATGGCTCAAGCAGCAAAAGGCATCAAACGCACCTCAATGGAACTTGGCGGTAACGCACCATTTATTGTGTTTGACGATGCCGACATCGATGCAGCCGTTCAAGGGGCAATGGCGTCGAAGTTCCGTAATGCAGGTCAAACATGTGTCTGTGCAAACCGATTCTACGTTCACAGTAAAGTGTACGATGAGTTTGTGGCTAAATTTGATCAAGCCGTTCAGCAGCTTAAGATTGGTAACGGCTTAGATGAAGGTGTCACGATTGGCCCTGTTGTCAGCCTGAACGCAAAGAACAACATCCAAGCTTTGGTAAACCGAGCGATTGAACAAGGTGCCACGCCTGTCACGCCAACTCAGGAACTTAATGGGCTTTTCATTCAACCTGTTGTTCTTAAAGATGTAAAACACAGCATGGACATCGTTCAACAAGAGATCTTTGGCCCAGTCGCGCCCGTGATGAAATTCGACACGGACGAAGAGCTTATCGAGATGGCCAACGATACGATTTATGGTTTGGCGTCTTACTTCTACAGTCAGAACATCCACCGAGTGTGGAACATTGCAGAAGCGCTTGAGTACGGTATGGTCGGCATTAATGATGGTCTAATCTCAACCGAAGTCGCGCCTTTCGGTGGTGTGAAACAATCAGGTATTGGCCGTGAAGGTGCGAAAGAAGGCATCGATGAGTACATGGACATTAAGTATCTTTGCTTTGGCGGAAAATAAGGTTGGTAGTAACTAAGTTCTGGCAGTGATTAGGGCTCGGAAATAATTAAGTCTTAGTGAGCACTAACCTGCCCCATTCTCCCCCCTTCCCACCACAAAAATGAATCAAAAAAAAGCCGCGCTATAAAAGCGCGGCACCTTGGGCTCGGTTAAAGGGGGTTTCTTTTTTTAGTATTTTACATTCTCTGTTTTTGTTATTCGGTTGCTTCACTATCCCTGCGCTTTCAGTTTTAGACGCATCGCGTGCAGCACTGGCTCGGTGTAACCGCTCGGCTGAGCACAGCCTTCGAATACCAACTGACACGCCGCTGAAAATGCAATGCTGTTTTCAAAATCAGGCGCCATGTTACGGTAACTCGGGTCGCCAGCGTTTTGCTCATCCACCACTGCGGCCATACGCTTCATGGTTTTCATTACCTGAGCTTCCTCGCAAATGCCGTGACGTAACCAGTTCGCAATATGCTGGCTTGAAATACGCAGCGTCGCTCGGTCTTCCATTAACCCTACATCGTTAATATCAGGTACCTTCGAACAACCAACGCCTTGGTCAATCCAACGAACCACATAACCCAAAATACCTTGGGTGTTGTTATCCAGTTCACTTTGAATATCTTGCGCGGTAAGCTTTTGATCGCCCAGTAACGGGATAGTAAGAATATCATCGACATTTGCTCTCACTCGCTCACGAAGCTCTTTCTGACGACTTGGTACACTCACCTTATGATAGTGCAGAGCATGCAAAGTCGCGGCAGTTGGAGAAGGAACCCAAGCAGTATTTGCGCCCGCTTGAGGATGTCCGATTTTCGCGTCCATCATCTTCGCCATATTGTCTGGCTCTGGCCACATACCTTTACCAATCTGGGCTTTACCTTGCAGGCCACAAGCTAAGCCAAGATCAACGTTCTGATCTTCGTATGCGCCAATCCAAGTCATGGTTTTCAGCTGTGTTTTAGGAGCGAATGGTCCTGCTTCCATACTGGTGTGAATCTCATCACCCGTTCGGTCTAAGAACCCTGTGTTGATGAACACAACACGATCTTTAGCCGCACGAATACATTCTTTAAGGTTAACCGAAGTACGACGCTCTTCGTCCATGATGCCGACTTTGATCGTGAATCGATCTAGCCCTAATGCATCTTCAATACGGCCAAACAGTTCATTGGTGAAGGCGACTTCTTCAGGACCATGCATCTTAGGTTTAACTATATTGATGCTGTTCGCGGTCGAGTTTTGGTACGCGCTGTTGCCTTTTAAATCATGCATCGCGATTAGCGAAGTGATCATGCCATCCATGATACCTTCAGGCACTTCATTACCTTGAGCATCAATAATGGCAGGGTTGGTCATCAGATGGCCCACGTTGCGGATGAACAACATGCTGCGACCTTTCAGCGAGATCTCGCCTCCCGTCACACTGGTGTATTGACGATCGGGATTTAGGTTACGAACGATGGTTTTGCCGTTTTTCTCTAGCGACTCTTGTAAGTCACCTTTCATCAAGCCTAACCAGTTACGGTAAGCCAATGCTTTGTCTTCACCATCAACCGCTGCTACCGAATCTTCACAATCCATAATGGTGGTGAGAGCCGATTCTACCAACACATCTTTAATGCCAGCTACATCGACGCTACCAATCGGTGCGCTTGGGTCAATTTGAATTTCGATATGTAAATTATTGTGTTTCAGCAGAATACTTGAAGGGGCACTCGCATCACCTTGATAACCAATGAACTGGTTGCGATCAATCAGAGTGACTTCTTCGCCGTTATCTAAGGTCGCTGTCAGTGTATTGCCAATGCTGACGTTGCTGATGCTGTATTTGGCGACGTCTTTATGAGAGACACCGTTGAGAGGTGCAGCATCATCAAGGAAACCTCGAGCGTAGCTCACCACTTTAGCACCGCGTACCGGGTTAAAGCTTCCTCCCTTTTCCGCGCCGTCACTTTCACTGATGACATCGGTTCCGTAGAGCGCATCGTATAAACTGCCCCAACGCGCATTAGCCGCGTTAAGTGCAAAACGTGCATTCATAATAGGTACAACAAGCTGCGGACCCGCTTGTGTTGCAATTTCAGGCTCAACGCTGGCAGTAGTTACTTGAAAGTCATCACCCTCAGGAACGAGGTAGCCAATTTGCTGTAAGAACTGTTTGTACTCGGCCGCATCTAGCGTTTGTCCCGCACGCTCTTGGTGCCAAACGTCAATTTGATGTTGAAGATCTTCACGCTTGATAAGCAGTGCGCGGTTCTTGGGAGCCAAGTCTTCAAGGATAGTTGAAAATGATTGCCAAAAGTCTTCAGCGACAATGCCTGTTCCAGGAATGACCTGCTCATTAATTAATTGGTAGAGGGTGCTATCAATGTTCAAGCTTCCCTGTTGAATACGACTGCTCATAAAATCTCTCTCAAACTAACTGATGACTACTCATTAAATCTACGTAACTGGTTTAAATTTACGTTACTAGCTCAAATTTACGTTACTAGATTAAACTTACGCAACGGACATAAATTTAGCTAATTTATGCCAGTTATACTGGATATTCACAAAAAAAATACCCTACAAACTGTGTTATTCCGTCACTCCACTCTCGATTTCATTGGCGACACTTTTAATCAAGCGACGCATCCACTGGTGATCGGGATTGGTTTGCAACAATGGACTCCATGCCATCTTCACCTCAAAGGGTTCAATCGCAAATGGCGCAGGCTTGATCAACAATCTAGGGTTATTGCGCTGCAGTTGAGCTGCTTTGGTAGGAATAGTCAGGATAAGGTTCTTCTGCTGAGCGAAGAGAATCGCCGACAAATAGTGTCGAGTAAACACCGTGATGTTACGGGTTTTACCGATGCGCATTAATGCCTCATCTATCCAACCAAGCTTTTGTGCTTCACTTGGGTTTATTCCCACTCCCGTTCCCATACCTGTCTTACTTACCCAAATATGTTGTGCCTTTAAATAAGACAAAATATCGAAGTTGTCGGCGATCGGGTTGTCACAACTAAATAGGCAAGAAAACCCGTCGTGCCAGAGGCTCATCTGGTGAAACGACTGAGGAATATCGTCAAATCGGTTGATAATTATATCAACGGTACCTTGCTCTACATCCTGATAACTCACGTCACTTGGCGTCATGATATCCAGTCGTATTTTCGGTGCTATCTCACTTAACCTTTTCAGAAGAGGTTGAATAATGGTCGACTCTGCATAGTCACTCGCCATGATACGAAACACGCGTTCACTGTCTTCTGCATTAAACTCTGTGGTCGGTTGCAGTGTCTTCTCTACATTCGCCAAGATGTTTCGAATCAGTGGCTGCAACTTATGCGCGCGTTCGGTCGGTATCATCCCTTCACTTGTTCTTACTAATAGCGGGTCTTCAAACAGATCACGCAATCGGCGAAGGCCATTACTCATGGCAGGCTGAGTAATAC
Source organism: Vibrio sp. 10N.247.311.14 (assembly GCF_041467715.1). Classification (NCBI taxonomy): domain Bacteria; kingdom Pseudomonadati; phylum Pseudomonadota; class Gammaproteobacteria; order Vibrionales; family Vibrionaceae; genus Vibrio; species Vibrio sp. 10N.247.311.14. The sequence continues at coordinate 7,812 of NZ_JBFSVE010000025.1, read as the reverse complement.
CCAATTGATTTGCTGCTCGTGTAACGTTTCTCTCACGTAGCAACATGTCTAAATACACAAGTAAATTAAGGTCTATACGAGCAATATTCATAAGAAAAATACCGAATATAATAACTATAAATTAACAAAATTATCACATACATGATTATTATTTGTCCATGGTTAGATTTAATCCAAATCAAATGACCTCGCCAAATTGGCCAACATGTCCACGTGAAACTAAGGAATAGTTATGTCGCAAATTACACAAGATATCGAAATGATTGAAGTTGCAAAAAGCGCTGCTGGTGCTCCATGGGATGCAATTAACCCTGAATCTGCTGCTCGTATGCGAGCTCAAAACAAATTCAAAACAGGTCTGGATATCGCGCAATACACAGCAGATATCATGCGTGCGGATATGGAGGCTTACGACAAAGACAGCTCTCAATACACTCAATCTTTAGGTTGCTGGCATGGTTTTATCGGTCAACAAAAGCTGATTTCTATTAAGAAGCACTTTGATGGCAAGACAGACCGACGCTACCTATACCTTTCAGGTTGGATGGTTGCAGCACTTCGCTCGGACTTTGGTCCACTTCCAGACCAATCTATGCATGAGAAAACATCCGTTGCTGGCCTAGTAGAAGAGCTATACACATTCCTACGCCAAGCCGATGCTCGTGAACTGGGTGGTTTATTCCGTGAGCTAGACGCTGCGCGTGAAGCAGGCGATGTGAACCTACAAGACCGTATTCAAGACAAAATCGACAACCACGTGACACACGTAGTGCCAATCATTGCCGATATCGATGCTGGTTTCGGTAACGCAGAAGCGACTTACCTAATGGCTAAGCAGATGATTGAAGCGGGAGCTTGTTGTCTACAAATCGAAAACCAAGTAGCCGATGAGAAACAATGTGGTCACCAAGACGGCAAAGTAACGGTTCCACACGCTGACTTCCACGCAAAACTTCGTGCGCTTCGTTACGCTTTCCTTGAGCTAGGCATCGACAACGGCATCATCGTTGCTCGTACCGATTCACAAGGTGCTGGCCTAACAAAAGAAATCGCCGTAGTGAAAGAGCCGGGCGACCAAGGTGACATCTACAACTCATACCTAGATGTTGAAGAGATTGATGTTGCTGATATGGCTGAAGGCGATGTTTGTTTCAACCGTGACGGCAAGCTAGTTCGACCTAAGCGTCTACCTTCAGGTTTATACCAATTCCGCCAAGGTACTGGTGAAGATCGTTGTGTATTTGACTGTATCGAAGCAATCAATGCAGGTGCTGACCTACTTTGGATTGAGACTGAGAAACCACACATCGGTCAAATCAAAGAGATGATGGACGGCGTACGTGAAGTACACCCTAATGCGAAACTGGTTTACAACAACTCTCCATCATTCAACTGGACGCTAAACTTCCGTCAGCAAGCTTACGATGCGATGGTAGCAGAAGGTAAAGATGTTTCAGCTTACGACCGTGCAAGCCTAATGAGCGCGGAATACGATGAAACTGAACTGTCTGCAAGCGCTGACGAGAAGATCCGTACATTCCAAGCAGACGCATCACGTGAAGCGGGTATTTTCCACCACTTGATTACGCTACCGACTTACCACACTGCTGCGCTGTCTACTGACAACCTAGCGAAAGAGTACTTCGGCGACCAAGGCATGTTAGGTTACGTTGCGAATGTTCAGCGTAAAGAAATCCGCCAAGGCATCGCATGTGTTAAACACCAAAACATGTCTGGTTCTGACATGGGTGATGACCACAAAGAGTACTTTGCTGGTGAGAACGCACTAAAAGCTGCAGGTGAAGCGAATACATCGAACCAATTTGATTAATCGCTAACGCTAAAGCCTCCCCCGTCCTTCTCTCTTACTTAGGTAAGATCCGGGGGAAGGCTTTGAGATAAAGCTTGTACTGCCAGCTTTATCTCAAAGCCTCAGATTTGTGTTCCACACCACGGTTAACCGAACAACTTCTGTTTAAGCTAACTGTATACATATTTGTTCAGATTCCTATTTGTTGAGAGTGCCTATGACTTCAATACCTACACACCTACAAGATGCAAAAACACTGTTATCAGAGAATGGTTTCGCGACGGGTGATACTTGGTATCACGGCACATCTTCAGCTTTATTGGCTTCGATTCAAGGCCAAGGTTTAAAACGTTCTGGAGACAAAGCGCTCAACGAAGCAGCTTCAAAAACTATGGCAACCATCGGCAACAACTATACCGAATCGGTTGAGCCAGTGTTTCTCACTCAGAGTAAAGAACTGGCGTACTACTGGGCTCAACAAACCGTTCGTGAGCGAGGCGTTCGATTCGAAGGTGAAGAACAACCTATCGTACTAGCGGTAAACCTATCTGAAAAGCAACGCACCAAAGTAAGACCGGACGTAGGCGCAATGAGTCTATTGATGATGAGTGTGGGCGAGCAATTCATGTCTCACCTCACTGAAATTTATCAAGCCAATAACATTGCAGGCCCAGACATCGAGCTTCGCACTGCCGATCGCATGGACTACCTCAATAAACTTGGTATGGCCTACATTGATGAAGACATCAGCCGCGCTTGTGTTCAGGAGTTAGCTGAGCCCGAGCTGGCCGATTAAAAATCGTTCAGTGGATCAGTCTTCTTAAAAACAAAAATGGCTCCCAACACGGAGCCATTTTTATTTGTTATCAGCCTATCTCACAAGACACTGGCGCATCTAGGCTATGAGCACAGAAGACCTTTCTGTGCAGGTTGCGTCATTTCGATGTCACCTTGTAGAGAACGGTAAACGATGGTGTTCCACACTTCACCATTATCCATTTCAAACTCAATAGCGTAATTCAAACCCGCGACAACCTGAGTTCGAACACTAAGGATCTGTTTGAGCTCAGCTGAAGTGTTCATTTGGCCAAGAACTGCATTTAAAGCTTGCTTAGCTTCCGGTGTGATCTCACTTTGCGACCAACCACCCGTCAGGTTTTTAGTGCTGCAGATAGGGTTCGCATTCTCTTGTGGTTGAGTTGGTACCTCTGATTTCTGACTACACCCAGCTAACGCCACAACACTAAACAAGGTTGCTATTCCAAGTAATGATGTTAATCGTACTTTCTTCATAAATTCTCTCTACCTCAATCATTTACGAGGGATTACTCGCAATAATGTTTCATATGCAGGCAAGCTTAAACCTCGAATGTCATCACTTCATCAGAGATTATGGTGTAACTGGTCTATAAACACAGGAGATTGTCAGGAAAACAAACCGAGCACTGGAGCCCTGCGTTTATCCACCTGATATTTAAATCATTAAAATGGGTAGCGAAGGAATAAGCGAATATAAGAAAGATACAATCAATCAGTTAATTACATATTTAACACCAAAAACATTCCTGCCACGATTGATAAGATGAGCTCATCTTGATGTGGATTATGATATTGGTTCAAAAAATAGATATTTGAAATTATTTTATAAATCCAAAAGTTTATGCTCGGCTTAATCATGTCTGATTTTAAAACTGTGATCCAACCCTACAAGTTGTTGATAATAATGTATTTTATTCACCTGTGAATTTATTCAAATATGGCAAATCTTTATTGTTAAGGGTGAGTGCAAGTAGTAAAATCTCGCCCGATTATGCAACTTACTTCTCACACCATAGACACAAGTAAAGTTACGATTGGCTCTCTCAAAGTAACGTAACTTCAAACACATACCTAAAATCAGTGTCCTATAGATAGTGCAGATCAAATAAAAATAATTATATAAACCTAGGCTAGGTTAAACATGAAATTAACGTCGTCTTTAGGCTCACTGTTGGCTAGCAGTCTGTCTATCGAAATAAAACAGCGAGCGCTGATAGAGCTCGTCATCAGCACTTATCAGCCACAACAGCGCACTGAGCTTTTTCAAAACGTGACTGAATATCGTAGAAGCCAGTTAGAATTGCTTTTCCCAGAGCATCAAAACAAAAGCTACTCTGTATTGTTTGAGGTGATGGACTACCGCGATCTGATTCTGCGCTATCCAAATACACTATCTGCAGAGATTTCTCTTCTAGAGCAGGCCGTAGGGCAGTGCTATATGCATTGGCTAGATTTCTGGTGTGAGTGTGAAATTGCTGCGATCAAAGCAAAATCTCCATTAAATCCAAGCTCCATTTCTCATGTCGACCTCCCTATCAACGACAGTGCTTATTACGGTGCGATCATCGAACAGATAGAACATGAGCCACTTTTGGTACAAACACCGAGTCACCCACAAGGAATGCCAATCAGCGATGCCATTGCTTTAAGCAATCTTGAGGTGTTCATCAAGGGTGAGAAATGGTTTGAGATGCTGCCTTTATTACACCTTTCTCAGGCAGGTAAGCATTTTATTCTGCTCAAACATCCAGTCGATGAAGGCTTTCCGACACTGGTTTCCTCTACGCTGATTCAAGACTGGTCTAAGAATGACACTTGGCTAAGTTACGCACCGCCATTCAGCAATGAGCAATGGCAATACTGTTTACCCAATTACGGCTACGATGAACTCGCAAGGTTACAACTTTTCACACCGCCTACACTGTCAAAATGTTACTCTCTCCCAGAATTTGACCAACAATTCCAGTTACAATTGTCCGATCAAAATGCCCTATGTGAAGTGTTGCGTCTGACAGTCAGTGGCAATACCCAACAAAAGCTCTATTTCCTCTACCTTGCTCAAAAAGAGCTGATGAGTGTGTTACACCAAATAGGCTATAAGATTGGCTTCACTATTATCGAGCAACCTTTCATGCTTCAGTTTTATCAAACCATTGATTCCAATGCGTACTTCCATGCTGGGTATTGCGAATTAAATGATGATGGCACAACAATTTATCGTGGGTTCTGGAATTTCGAGATGATGGTAAAAGCGTTCAATAATGTCGATTTTCGGAGCTACAAACGCGCAGTGCGAGAGAGTAGAAAGTCATTAGAAAATCCATGCTCGGCAGGAAAAACTAGCTCGGTAAAAAAGGATGAACATGTTTGATTTCGGCCTTGAGGCGATCATCTATGCAAAAGCAATCACCCTGCTTGCAACCGTAGCAGTGGTTGTCATGTGGTTGTTCTATTACTGCTATCGCCTGAAACAGAAGAACGAAGTGATCGCGGGGACACACCATGCCCCTTACATCGCGTACTCGATCTGCATTGTTGCGTGGATCAGTAGTAACGCTTATTTCCATACCGACTTATTACCCGAACTTGGGGCCTCGGCCGCTGTGTTCGCCGCAAAGTTTGCCAACCTCGCCTCTTTCTTTGCGTTTGCCTTTGCCTATTACTTCTCGTGTAAGCTCGCCGCCGAACAACGTAATGGTAAGGTTCATGTGTGGCAACAAGCCATTTTCGTTACCTTAACCGTCTACTCCTTCTTTATCAATTTAAGTCCGGGGTTAACCGTTGAACACGTCACCATTGCTGGCCCAAGCCAGTTCGTGATTGAGTTTGGCCCGCATACGCCGTACTTCTTCATTGGAATGATAAGCTTTGTAGTGCTGACACTACTCAACCTTGTGGCCATGCGCGCCAACAGCAGCAAGCTGACCTTAGCCAAAACCAACTACATGATCGCCGGCATTTTAGTCTTCATGCTGTCGACTGCGACAATCCACCTAGGCATGACCTACTTCTTACGTGATTTCTCGCTCACTTGGCTGCCACCAGCTTTGTCGATAAGTGAAATGTTGTTCGTTGGCTATGCCCTGCTGACCTCGCGCTTCTACAGCGTGAAATACCTGGCGTACATGAGCCTAAATGCGATGTTGGTTTGTGCTATTTTGGTGATCCCTTTTGGCGCGATATTTATCCCGCTGACAGACGACAGTCAATGGCTTGTTGCTATCCCAATCTGTGCGATTATCGGCATCACTTGGCATGTTCTCTACAAACGCGTAAGCCACTACGCCTCCTTCTTTGTCTACGGAAACAAGAAAACGCCAGTACAGCAGATCCTCTCACTAGAAGACGATTTTAAGCTGTCGATTGATGATGCCATGCGTCGACTAGGTAGCCTACTGCAGATCCCAGAAGACAAACTGCGTCTGGTGAACAGCAACTACAACGAAACCTTCTACGAAGATTACCTGTCTACCAACAAGTCCGTTTTAGTGTTTGATGAGCTGTCTCAGGAGCTTGATTACACCGCGCCAGCCAAGCGATCGATTAAAGCCCTGTATGACAAGATGAGTTCAAACGACACCGCTTTGGTGATGCCTTTATTTGGTCAGGGGAAATCGGTCACACACTTATTGGTCTCGTCACACAAGAGCAACGATAAGATGTTCTCTAACGAAGAGATCTCTGCCCTGCAAACCTTGTTAACTCGTGTACAAAGCACCATTGAAGCCGATAGACGCATTCGCCAAAGTCGCGCTCTAGCTAATTCTATCGCACACGAAATGCGTAACCCGCTGGCTCAAGTGCAGCTGCATTTTGAGGTGTTAAAACAGCACATTGATAACCAAGCCCCAGCGAAACAAATCCTAAAGGATATTGAGAATGGCCAAGCGGCGATTCAACGCGGGCGACAACTGATTGATATCATCCTGCGCGAAGTCAGTGACAGTACGCCTGAACACGGACCTGTGACCATGACCTCTATCCACAAAGCCGTGGATCAAGCCGTAAGCCACTATGGTTTTGAGAATGAAAAGATCATTGAACGCATTCGTTTACCACAACACGCTGATTTTGTAGCAAAACTCAATGAAACCTTATTCAACTTCGTCATTTTCAACCTGATACGCAATGCAATCTATTACTTTGATTCTTATCCAGAAAGCCAAATTGAGATCAGCACCAACACAGGACCTTACGAGAACGTTCTGATATTCCGAGATACCGGCCCAGGCATTGACGAAGCCATTACGCATAAGATCTTTGATGACTTCTTCTCTTACCAAAAAAGCGGTGGTAGCGGCCTAGGGCTTGGCTATTGCCAACGTGTAATGCGTTCATTTGGCGGCCGAGTTGAGTGCCACTCTAAACTTGGGGAGTTTACTGAGTTCCACCTGTACTTCCCGGTGGTACCCAATGCCCCCAAAGCAGACGCACTTCGTACGCCTTACTTCAATGATTGGAAGCACAATCAAACTTCAACTGAAAACAAAACCAACGCTGAAGCTAAGCCAGATAACCAAGCAGAAACGCAAAGTTCAGAACCAACAAGTGCGCTAACCCCAAAGAACCATTTGGCTCCAACCGTGCTTATCGTCGATGATAAAGAAGTACAACGCACGCTTGTTCAGATGTACCTGAGTCGACTCGGTGTCAATAGCTTGCAAGCCAAAAACGGTGAGAATGCCGTCGAGCAGTTCAAAACACACAAGGTCGATTTGATCTTAATGGACGTACAAATGCCGATAATGAATGGTTTTGACGCAAGCCAAATCATCAAGGCACGCTCACCTCAAACGCCAATCATTGCTTTGTCTGGCGAATCAGGACAGCACGAGTTAGATATGATCAGCAAGTTGATGGATGGTCGCCTAGAGAAACCAACCTCTTTGAATGCACTGCAACACGTGCTCGATAGCTGGCTTGAAAAAAGCTGGGCGTCGAATGCTTCCAAAGAAACCGAAGATGAAGAGTAGACGCAGGAAAACACGAATCGCAATTTAGCCAGTTGATTACTGTTTGTCTCATCACTTTGTTTTAATTATTTATCAAAAAGCCAGCCGAACATGAACTGACCCCCAATAGTTGGACACCAATTATTGGGGGTCTTTTTATGTCCAAATATAGCCGTGAGCTAAAATGTATCATTGCTAAGCAATACTTAGATGGCACGTCATCTCTCTATT
>NZ_JBFSVE010000024.1:0-71559 GCF_041467715.1 Vibrio sp. 10N.247.311.14 | reverse complement strand
TTTGACGGCTTTACGCCACCCATAAATTTGAGATTCATACAACGATAGCTGTCGTTCGGCAGCAGCGATACCGACTTTCTCTGCTAACTTAAGTGCTTCGGCTTTAAATTCAGGAGCATGTTTGATTCGTGTTTTCTTAGTTGTCATTGTTCACCTCGTTAGTGATTGTACTCACTTAACTCAGTGTCCAAAACTTATGGTGCGGATCATAGCTATGTCCAAATGGTTTTCAAATTATCCCAAACTTTCAGCCACCGAAACCGAAAAGCCAATGATATAAAATCCCTAGTTTCGAAAAATATGGCGATTTTTAGACATTCAGAGTGTTTTCGAACTTTTGCCCAGCAGTTTGCCTTGCAAATATCCAACAGACAAGGGATTACTTTTAGTAGGGCAAATACATGTTAACATTCTGTTAACTCTAACTGGTAATGGGGCAGATCTGAGCTAGCTGGCACTTTTTGAGAAAAGTGCCACGAGTAAAACTTCAGGTCTATGAAGCCTCTGGACAAAAACGATTTGCGGCCACGGCTATAAACCGTTTTGGTCAGGTTAGAAAAAGTATCTTGAAACCTTAGTGTGCTTACGGTGCAAAGACCAGTTCTAATTTTGGAAACTATTTAGTACATTAACCTAACAACGCACTTATTACACAGTTTAGGGATACACTATGTCTAAAGTTGCCATAATTACAGGCGCTAGTCGCGGTATTGGTAAAGCTATTTCTCATTACTTTGCTCAGGAAGGATACACTTTGGTGTTACTTTCCTTAAATAATGAAAACCTTGAGCGGACTAAAGCAGAGCTCAAGTCATGCTATTCCTCATGTCTAGCTGAGACAATGTCAGTCGATTTCAATAACCCATCTGAAGTTGAAACTGCTATTACATCAATCATTAAACAGCATGAAAATATTGATGCTATGGTTAATAGTGCTGGCGTTTTGGCAGCAGGCAATACTAACCTTTCCTTAGCTAAACTTTCTGAGTTGGTAAACGTAAATCTTTTATCTACAATCACTGCTTGTAATTTAGTTGCGGAGAAAATGAAACAGCAAGGCTACGGGGAAATATATAACCTTGGCTCTACTGCTGGTTTGGCGCCAGTCCCTAAGATTGCAGCATATTCAGCGACAAAAGCTGCAATTGTTAGTTATAGCCAATCGCTTTATCACGAACTGCTCCCTTTTGGGGTAAAGGTTTGCTGTTTATGCCCTAGCGTTGTAGATACCGATATGACTAATGATGGGCGTATTGATAATAAATTTAAAATTGAAACACAAGACCTAGCAAAAGCACTTAGATTTATTCGAAGTCTATCTCCAGGGGCTGCTGTAAGCACACTATCCATAAGGTGTCGAATTATAGACTTAGAGTAGACCTATCAGAGATAGGTATAACACTTTTTATACGGGTATAAGCCTATTTCATGGATAGATAATGCCGTCTTTCATCTGTCACTTTATTTGAAATCAACATGTTAGCAACCATATTGAGCGGTTAGGTTGCTTAGTGCAGCAAAATTCTAGATAGGCTGAACTCGGATAAGTTTTGATAGGGCAAACACACATCTCTAAAATCTGTAGAGTATTTGGTCTAAGTGATTTTGGGGGCAATTATGAGTTAACGATTTTACTAATTTACTAGATTACTTTGTATTGCGTACCCATTTTTTACCATCTTCTAGTGAACGCTTAATCTTTTGGGATTTAGAAAGCTCACTAACTGCTTTTGTGAAATCTAACTCCGACAAACCAAGCTTGTTTTGAAGTTCGGCATCTAAATAAGTAGGAACCTTTAGGGCTGCATATATTTTGGCTTCAGGTGAGCCAGTCATTGATTTTGTGATTACAGTTTGTGGTTTTGTGACTACAGTTTTCTTACGTTCCCATGAAGCTCTTGCATGTTTACCTTCACCTTTCGATAGATCTTTTCGGGCGATTAGCTGCCCTTCAAACGTAAAGTCGGAGGATATTTTTACAATTAGAAGCTTATTAAAGTTTCCAGCGCGTTTCACTTTCACTTCTTCTTTATTCTTTTCAGGAGAAATCGTTTTTATTTCGATGAAGTCATTTCCTAGCTTTCCGTCTGACCCTTTAGTATGTGGTTTATGCCGCTTAATCCCATAGTTAATTTCGGCATATAACTCTCCTAACTCCCCCCAAATCTGCAAATAACGATTTGTAAGATCGTAGAAAGCTTCGGCATTATCCACCAACTTCTCAAAGATCACTTCTAACTTGGGGTTAACTTTGGATAACTCTGAATTAAAATTACTATCAGTCGCCTCCCATTCTTTAGGAGATAACCCTAAAGCATGTAGATCTAGGTTAATATCATATGGGTTATACCCGCAACCTGCTGCGTCAGTTATCTGATCAGCGCTATAACCTTCATTATGCATGTCATATAAATAGTCCCAGTCACCCATTTGACCTCCTCATAGCTAAAACTGTATGTAAATGCCTCGCGCTTTACAGACGTAACTCTTCCGTATCTACGTTTTTATTATATTGCTGTCGTCTATTATGAGGCTCAATAAGTATAATGCTATTGTGTGAATCGAAAGCGATATTCGTAAGAAGCCTACCAAAAATATCCGTATAAACACCGTACATATGGATTGGTTTAATTTGTTCTATTCTAGAACGTTCGAAGGGCTCCGTTCGGCGGAGCTAAGAAGAGTGGGGCAGAAGTGTTTTAGCTTACCTGCACCATGGTCCGCGTTAATATCAATACGAATCATCACGGACGCACCACCTTGATGCTTGTCTTGAAATTAACGATACAAAGACTTGGTTGACTCTCTGACGATTAAGTCAATCGGTGGCAGTCGAGCTTCATGTCGCTCGCCAGATAACAAGTTCAAAATCGACTGAGCACACACCTCTCCAATCTCTTCAATCGGCTGTCTCAGCGTCGTCAGGGCTGGCGTGAAATACTTAGACGTCGGCAAGTCATCAAATCCAATCACCGACACGTCTTCTGGAACTTTATAACCGTGATCGTGTAGCGCCTTAATCGCCCCATAAGCGGTTTGGTCATTGGCTGCGAACAGAGCCGAAAAATGAACCTTTGACTCTATTAATTCAACGGTTTTCTCATAACCAGATTCACTACTGAAGTCACCCTGTTTGACGAGTTTTGGCATCACTTTTATACCCGCCTCTTGCAGCGCTTTCTTGTAGCCTTCAAAGCGGTTCCCCGCATCAGGTTGACTTGAAAGCCCTTTAATATGAGCGATATTCACATGCCCTTGTTGCAGTAAGTGCAGGGTCGCCATGTAGCCGCCCAGCACATTATCAATGTTGATCGTGCGGATGTTGTCATCAATAATGTCGTACCCTACCGCCACGACCGGGATGTCTTGTGCATATTTGGCGATATCTTCTTTGGTAATACTGCCCGTCACGATGATCATGCCATCTACGTTACTTTTAGCTAGGTACTCCAACGCATGTATCTCGAGCTTTTTTTGCCAGTGCCCCGTCGCGATCACCAATGAGTAGCCTTGGGCAATCAGAGTTTTCTCCATGTCGTTGAGGATTCGACTGGTATAAGGGCTGTCAGGGTGTTGCACCAATACACCAATCGTCAATGAACGGCGATTGATGTTCTCCTGCATTTGAAAATTGGGCTTGTAGCCAGTGTCTTTGATTGCTTGCTCGATGTTCTGACTTTTATCATCCGATACATAAGTGGTTCGATTAAGAAAACGAGAAACCGTGCTTGGGGAAACACCAGCAAGTCTCGCTACATCGTATACAGTGGTTTTTTTAGTTTTAGTGCGCATCTCGATACCCTAATCCAGTGACATTTGGGGAGCCCGAAAGCTCCCCACCTATTTCAACCTGCATACCACTGCTTTTGTTGAAACTCGTGTCATTTAGTTAATACATGTAGGCGAAAATCATCCCCGGTCTGAAATAACGACCTGCGGTATATTTCAAGCCGGTACTCAACAGCCATTTGTGAAGAACGATAGCTTGCTCCGCTGAAATTTCACCTTGCAGCATACTAACAAATTTATCACTGTCTTTAGTCAGGCTAAGACTCACTCGACCGTCAGATAGCACACACTTTTGTAATTTAAGGGCAGTAAGCCACTTTTTCGTATCACTTTGTGATAATTTAAAAGATTCTGAAAGATCTTCCTCGTCAAATGAGACTGAGCAGTTGAACCCTTCTGGCGCGGCAAATGGAATTTTTGAATAGTCATACAGCGCGGTATACACGGTGTCCATCAATGTTTCTGCTTGCTGCGATTTGCCCGCTAAACTCAACGCTGTTGCGACACTAAATTGCACACCAATCCACACATCTTGTGCCTGAAAAGCCTCATGTGGTGAACCATCTGCCAATGTCATATTCGCCACACCCAGCTTAGGGCTGTTGATCTCAAAGTTATGTTTATAAACATAGTCCAATGCGCGTTGAATACGCTCTTGCGGGAAAATGCCCTCCAAACCAATCAGCTTGAGATAGCTGTCTGCGAGCAGTGCATCACCAAAGCTGTTGTCTGAATCTGGTACTAGTTCTAGATATTCTTGAGTAAAGGCTTGAGGCGCGGTCTCACTCAGTAAGCGTTTCTTAGAGACTCTTTGAGATACCTTGCTGATGTTGATGGAGGTATCGGTCTCATTGAGATAGGCATTGAGCGTATTCTTGTCAGCAATCGTATCACCCGTCAAAGTCAGGCCTAAGGTTTCCAGGTTTTGGTAGCCTTCGCCCGTTAGATGCTTGGCTTGAACTGGCGTCACGAAGAAATGGTAGTAGCCTTCTTTCTCATCCCACAAGCTTTGCTCAACTGTTGCTAATGCCTTTTTCGAACGTGTTAGGTAATCCGAACCCAGATCGTTTTCGCCCATCAATTGTGCAAGTTCACTCGCGGCTTGAAGGCCAGCAACCCAAAGGCTCGCGCAGTAAATTGAAATACCATGAGAAGCCAGGTTATCAAAGGTATCGTCTGTGCCTCGGGTTAGCGGTAAATCATCGCCCTCAGCGACCAAGTTCGATAAGAAATCGATGCTCTCAGTCACAGCCTGCCAGCACTCTTTAACTACAGAAATATCTTGCGTGTTTTGATAGTGACGGTACACCATCAAAATGTATTTCGGTGCTAAGTCCTTCCACTCTTTCACGTTGTGCCAGCTGTACGCGTCAGGCTGGATGTCGAACGGGCTACCCAAGTCGTGGATTACCGCGCCTCGAATGGCACGTACGCCTTGGTACTTGTCATCAATCAATTCTGCATTAGGCGTCGCTTCGTATTCCCAGTATCGGCGCTCGGTAAAGTCTTCGGCCAAAATGGCTTTCGAGAACTCTTTCATCACACAGCCATCAAGCTCTGGCAGCAAGTAAAGCAGAGAGAATGAGCCGTAGAAATACACATCCAGAGAGTTAAAGAACGGGTAGTCGACACACTCTTTCACCAAGAACTTATCTTCTTTGTCCCATACCGTTGATTCAGCTAGGAAGGACAATGAATTCATCGCCATCGTCGCATAGCGCAGTGCCGATTCAGGCTGTGATATTTTGCGTTGAGCTTGCTCTAAGAAGGCAGTTTGTTGCGCGACGATCTGTTGTTCAATCGCTTCTAGCTCAGGCAACATGTCTTCTAACATAGGCAGAGCCGGTTGCGTTTGAGGGTAGAATTGCGTATAAGCCTTGTCCGAATGCCAGCCATTAAGCATGACTTTGCTGTGAGCCATCACCTGAGCAAAACGCAGATCAACAGACTCTCCAGGTTCTAACTCAACCTGAACCACAACCAATGCGCTCAACGCTTCACGCCCTGTGTAAATTCCTGTTTGAAATTCCGCGTTGGTACGGCCTGTTTTCAGTGCGAACTCTGTTTGTTCCGCTGTCTTAGAGGTGTAAAGCGTTGGCTTGACAGAAATCGAAACCTTGCCAGATTCTGTCAGTTGATTATCCGCTTGAACACCAAACACCACTTCACCTTCAATATCGCTTTGATAAGGCGATTGGCTGGTCAGTTGAACGCCAGTAAAGCTGCGACTTTCACCCTTTAAGTTAACCGTTTGATGCTGCTGAGCAATTGGGTTTTGAGACAAGGTACACGCCGAATCTTGAATGCCATCACGACCTTTTTGATAGGTTGAGCCAATCAAGTTTTGTAGCGGCTGAGCAAGCGTAATCACACGTGTTTGCGATGAATCATTGGTTAATTCAAAGTGATTCCAGTGCATCGGCAAAGAACACAGTCGTTTGTCCTCTTTAACGATCGGAGAGACTACCTTACGCTTTATTTTAATATCATCGAAGCTACTGTATTTATATTCAGCCAGTGGATATAAAGCTTGATATTCTATATCTCTACCATTAACACTACCTGTATCATTATTTTCACCCGCAGTAAGTGATAATAATCTCGTTGTATCATTAATTAATAAACCATTAAAGAAATCCAAGGCGACATATAATTGACAAATAATCGACGATGAATCTTCTTCAATCAATAATTGAGTCTTATTTGAAAACTCAACGTTCCACTTTGTAAAGTTAGATTTATTATCTTGGTAGAAGTGACCATTTTTCAATGCCGCACGAATGTGGTTAATCGCATTCGACATTTCTGAGCTTTCAATCTTCTTACCATCAAACAAAGCAGGATAGAAGTTTAGGTGAACACTCAGCTCTTGCTCATCAATGACTTGTAGCGTGTCGATGGTTGGCACATTCATCACTGACGCATAAAAATCATTAAAATTAACAACTTGCTCTGAACAATCGACAAAGATTCCCGGAATAAAGCTGAAGTTCGGCGTGTTGCCGTTTGGTGTGAGTGTAAATGTGTTACCAATTCCGCCGACTGCCATACCGGTATTTTCTGGTGTAGTCGAAATTGGCGTGTACCAAGGTTGAATAAATTCAACTGCATCACCTTTTTTACACAAGTGTTCTGAATTTCCTGAGTAGTTCGTATATGGAATTTTATTATTCATTTTAAAACCGCCATTGAATATTTTTTTCTTCTTGTTAATATCTTTCAAAAATGGAGACATCAACATGTTTAAAATTATAAATGAAAAATTTGGAAGTATTGACTCTGTCACATTAATAAACCACCAACATGGTATAGAACTTCAAATAATCAATGAATTTGGTGCTATTATTAATAAATATATCGTAAATAACAGTCCGTTCTCTTTTATTTGTGGTTATCAGAATTATGATGAACTGATCAACCAACATCCGTTCTTTTCCCGCAGTGCTAAATTATTCCCTTTTCCAAACCGTTTAAACTTAGGTCGTTACAGTTTCGATAACCAAAACCATCAACTCCCGGCTAACTTTCCTTGGTCTGATCACGCCGTACATGGCCTGCTCTATAACCAACCTTTTTCAATCACAAACAGCGTAGCCAACGAAGAGTTAGCCAGTGTGACAATGCAGTATCAAACGTCTTCTTTGCACCCTGCTTTCCCATTTGCTTTTAACCTTGAAGTCACCTTCACTATCGACATAACAGGCAAGCTCTCTTGCTCAACAACCGCTTCTAATCTTGGTGATTCTGCCTTCCCATTCGGTGATGCTTGGCACCCTTACTTTTCACTGGGTACGGATCTGACACAATGTGCGCTGTCCATGTCGCAGTGCTCCGAAGTCATACACGTGAACGACCTACCTAATGGTGAAAAACAGGTTTTTGACCGTTTGTCTTTGGGCGACTCCCTGACGAATCAAAGCCTAAATCACTGCTTTGAATTTGATTCGAAGACAACCAACCAACTGACTTTGACGCGCTCAGATTCATCAGCTGCGATTCACTATCAACAAGATGCAAGCTACTCATTCGTTCAGCTGTACACGCCGGCTAGCGAGCAAAGCATTGCAATAGAACCAATGACTTGCCCTGCAGATGCATTCAATAACCAAATAGGCTTATTGACGCTTAGCCCGAACCAATCTCAGACCTTTACTTGGCAATGCCAAGCCACCTATCAGCCAACATAAAGAAAGCAAACTAAAGCAACTGCTGTATGCGAAATCAGCCCCCAGAGAACGCATTGCTAACGAAACAACTGCAACGAAAGAAGCAAACTAAAGAAGCAATAAAGGGCGCATAAAGCGCCCTTCTCTTTGTTAACCTAAAATCACCTCGATGGTGTGCTCACCAGAGGTAAACACTGGCGCTTTATTACCTGAAATTAGGTCACCGTTGACCTTCATCTCTACCACTCCCTTACACACGTTATTTGGGTTGGTAACATGGATGTTGTAGGTCGCGCCACGGAACTGACGACGGACTTTGAACTCAGGCCACTCAGCAGGAATACATGGGTCCACCAGCAAACCATCCACTTCAGGTCGAACACCCAGAATCCATTGCGTACCTGCAACGTATGTCCAAGATGAAGTACCTGAAAGCCATGCATTACGTCCTAAACCGAACTGTTTATGCTCGTCACCCAAGATGTTTTGTGGGTAGCAGTATGGCTCAGACTCAAAGGTATCGATGTCGTCGTTCTTCGAAGCTGGGTTAATTTGACGGTAGTACTCATAAGCACGTTCGCCGTTGCCCATTTTCGCTTCTGCGATCATCACCCATGGGTTTGAATGCAGGAAGATACCGCCGTTCTCTTTCGCACCCGGTGGGTATGTTGATACGCCACCTAGCTGTGGATCAAAGCCGTTGTAACCCGGTGTTGAAAGTTTGATGCCATTGGTGGTGTTCAGCTTGTTGTAAACCGAATCTAGCGCCTGAGTAGCACGCTCTTGAGTCGCGAAACCAGAAATCACAGGCCAGCTTTGACCGTTGGTGTAGATCTGCCCTTGCTCGTTCTTGTGAGAGCCAATAGGCAGGCCTTGCTCATCAAAGTAGCGAACAAACCATTCGCCATCCCAGCCGCATTCATTGACTGTGCTCTGCATCTGTTGGTACTGATCTTTAAACTTAGCCGTCAGTTGCGCTTCACCACGCAGCTCACACAAGTCCAACATGTCGAGCAATGCTTTGCCGTACATGTTCGCCACCATCATCGACTCAGCACCCGTTGGTAGGTTCACCGTGTCGTTCCAGTCAGCAAAACCTAGCAACGGTAGGCCATGCTCACCGGTGTTGGTGTACGTAAATTCAATCGCGCGGCATAGGTGATCCCAAACCGTTCCCGTTTCAACTGGGTTACCCGCTTTGTCTTTTTGATAGAACGGGATCTCTTTATTCAAGAAGTCTGCATTGCCCGTTTCTTTCACATATTGAGTCACCGCGTAGATGATCCACAGGTGATCATCACCGTAGTAATCAGGGCGATCTTCTTCTTCACGAGAGTCACCCGCGTTCGCTTCCATGGTTGATGGGAAGAACTGGTGCATCGCAGAACCGTTGGTGTTTTGCACAGACAACAGACGCTCGATAAACTCACGCGCCTCTTCCGGCATGTGAGTAATTACGCCTAAAGTATCTTGCGAAGAATCACGGAAACCGATACCTCGAGCACCATAGCCAAGCTGGTACAGAGACAGGTAACGAGACCAGTTTTTGGTTGTGTGGCATTGACGTGGGTTATGTACGTTAAGCATCGAGTTCATTGCCGGATCTGGCGTTTCAACCTGAACCGCTTGTAGGTAGCCATCCCAGTGTTCAGCCAGTTCAGCGAAAGCCGAGTCAACCACTTGGTGGTCGCGATATTTAGCTAATAGAGGCAATGCTACTTCTAGACTCTGTTCTTGTGCGATTTGTACAACAGTGCGTTCTGTCTGCTCCGGAGATAACCAACCAAGGCGAAGGTTAAGTGCACCAATGTTGTCGCCACGCAAACACTCGGTGTTGCCTAATTCATCATTGTTTAGTGCTTCTGGCGCTGCCCATGTACCGTAACCCAAATTGCCTAAGAACGATTGACGATCACCATCAAACGACGTCGCAGGGCGATCCGCTGTCATCAGGTTTACTGCATAGTCACGCTTCATGAAAGCATACTGCTCAAGCACGGTATGGCCCGATTCTTGTTGGTGCGCTTTAAGCGTCATGGTCTGTGGAACCCAATCCGCATTCAATAGCTGCTTAAGTGCATCGAAGTGCGTGAATTCATACACAGGCACCACATCAACATGCAGCGCTTTGTCTGAAATGTTGGTGACCTTGATGTCTTGTAGCAGCACTTGGTCAGCTTTTGGTACAAAGAAGGTCGCTTCACAACGCACACCAAAGGCTTCTGTAATGATAGTGGTGTAAGACAAACCGGTGTGGTTTTCAAACTTATCAAGCGGCTTCAGAGTCGGCGTGTAAAAAGGTGAGAACACCTCTACGTTGCCCGCTTCATCACGCACTTTTAGGTAAAGGGTCGAGCCTTTAAAATCAGAGTTTGGCAGTTGTGCAATGTACTTAGTGATACGGTTGAGTGCCGGATCGCCCTTACACAACAGCACACCGCCGTTGCTATCAACAATGCCACCGAAATCTAATGTGCCGACATAGTTACACCATTTGATCGGTGTGCACGGTGTGGTTGCTACGTATTCTTTGTTTTTATCGTCAAAATATCCGAATTTCATCATCACTATCCCTAGCCCCTCCCAAATCAGGAGGAGCCAAAACAATTTGTCGTAAGTTAGTTGGTGTCAGCTCAATGGCTGAATTAAATTGACTGGCTAGCTTGTAATTGACTAGCTCGCTAGCGAGTTCTCACTCAGTGCGTCAAACAGGTGGAAAGCATCCAAGTCCAAGTAAAGTGTCAGCTCTTTCACATCCACTTCAGCGGCTTGGGTTTCAACCATCAGCGGTTGACCACCAATTTCTGTTTTCAGAAGAATGCTCGCGCCAAGTAGTTCCTTGTCTTTAATTTTCACAGGGAATGGCAGTACGCGATCGTGGTCGACTTGCTCAGCACGAAGGTGGATATCTGTTGGACGAACACCAAAGTGAAGCGCTAGGTTTTTAGAGGCCAAAGACTTAAAGCGATCTGGCAGTGGGATATGAACATCGCCAAGTTCAACAAAGTATTCGCCTTCTTTTTCAATCAGCTTGGCTTCCAACATGTTCATTGAAGGGTTACCAATGAATTGCGCGACAAACTTGTTAGCAGGGCGTTGGAAAACCTCTGTTGGTGTACCCACTTGAGCCACATAACCGTCTTTCAGGATCACGATGCGATCCGCCAATGTCATCGCTTCGATCTGATCGTGTGTTACGTAGATCGTGGTGGTTTTAAGTTCACGGTGTAGGTGTTTGATCTCTTCACGCATCACACCACGCAGCTTTGCGTCTAGGTTAGATAACGGCTCATCAAACAAGAACACTTTAGGTGTACGAACCATCGCACGGCCCATTGCTACACGCTGACGTTGACCACCAGAAAGCTCTTTCGGCTTACGACTAAGTAGTGGATCAAGCTCTAGCATTTTCGCCGCTTTTAAAACTTCTACGTCGATTTCAGCTTTCGGCATGCCTTTCAGTTTTAGTGCAAACGCGATGTTCTCGTAAACGGTCATGTGTGGGTACAGAGCGTAGCTTTGGAATACCATCGCCAAGTCACGGTCTTTCGCATCGACTTTATTCATCAACTTACCGCCAACCACAATGTCGCCAGAGCTGATGCTTTCAAGGCCAGCAAGCATACGTAGCGTAGTCGATTTACCACAGCCAGATGGGCCAAGGAAAACCACGAATTCACCGTCTTCAACCGTAAAATCAAACTCTTTTACAACTTCAACGTCATCGAATGATTTTTTGATGTTCTTAAATTCTACTTTAGCCATTATCTGTTCTCCTCAGCGCGCTCTAGAAGCATATTTCGGTACGCAATTGCGCTCTGTTTCAGTGTTCTTTCTTGGGTGGTGTAATCAACATGGACGATGCCAAAGCGTTGGCAGTAGCCGAATGCCCACTCAAAGTTATCCATCAGACTCCACGCAAAGTAGCCATCGACTTTCACACCCGCTTCAACTGCGTTGTGCACCGCTTCGATGTGGCCTTGGAAGTAACGAACACGTTGGTCATCCATCACTTGTCCGTTAACACGCTCGTCGTTACCTGCTGCACCATTCTCTGTAATGTAGATAGGCGGCATATTTTCGTAACGAGCATCCAGTCTTACCAATAAGTCGGTTAAACCTTGTGGGTTGATCTCCCAGCCGATGTAAGTGTGTTCAGCGTCAGTCTGTTTTACTGATTCAATGTCGCCGTTCTCGTTGAAGCGAGCGACATTGCGTGTGTAGTAATTGATACCGATGTAATCAACTGGTGCACTGATGATGTCTAGATCGCCTTCTAGAATCATCGGCATGTTCATCGCTTGGCGCTCGACAACTAGCTGTGGGTATTCACCTTTCAGTACAGGGTCGATGAACCAGTGGTAGTTCTCTGCTTCACAGTAGTCTGCAGCGCCTTGATCTTGCGGTGTCAGTGGGTAAGCCGGAGTCGCGTTAAATACCACACCATGCTTAGCATGAGGCGCGTTCTTACGAAGAATCGGCATTGCCAAACCGTGTGCCAGCATTAAGTGGTGAGACGCTAGGTAGCCCTCTTTCTCACCCTTGATGCCTGGCGCATGCTCGCCCCAACGGTAGCCCAAGAACGCAGACACAAACGGTTCGTTCAATGTTGTGTAAACATCAATCTTGTCACCAAAGTAGTTACTCACCACTTCTGCGTATTCTGCAAACTTGTAAGACGTTTCACGGTTCAGCCAACCACCTTTGTCTTCAAGGTATTGCGGCAGATCCCAGTGATAAAGCGTTACGTAAACCTTCATCCCACGAGCATGACACTCATCGATGATCTGCTCATAAAACTCTAAACCTTGCTGATTCACCACACCGTCTTGCGGCAGGATACGTGGCCATGCAATTGATAGGCGGTAAGCGTCAACGCCTAAGCCTTGAATCATCTCGATGTCTTGTTGCCACAGATGGTAGTGATCACACGCCACGTCACCATTGTCGCCGTTATCTACCTTACCCGGCTTCTTACAAAACGTGTCCCAGATAGACGGTGTACGACCGCCCTCTTCAACGCCGCCTTCAATTTGGTATGAAGATGTCGCGACACCGAATACAAATTCCTTACTGCGTAACTTTGAATCACTTGGAAGTTGAAATTTATTCATTGTTATAACCCTTAAACCTAACCTTTAACTGCGCCGGACGTTAAACCACTGATCATCTGTTTCGATGCGAACAGGTATGTAATCACAAGTGGTAAAATAGAAATTGTGGTACCTAGCATTACCGCGCCCCATGGCGTATTCGGAATACCTTGAACACTTCGTAGTGCTTGTGTGATGACGTAATTGTCAGGGTTGTTCAGCACCACAAGAGGCTGCATAAACATGTTCCAGAAGAAAACGAACTGAACGATAGCCAATGTTGCGAGTGCAGGCTTCATCAGTGGCAATACCACACTCCAGTACGTTCTGAACTCACCTGCGCCATCTAACTTCGCTGCTTCTAATAGCTCTTTAGGAATCGATGCAATCACGTGCTGACGCATCAAGAAGATACCAAATGGTGTGGTGGTGAACGGTAGCCATACCGCCATGTGGTTATCCAACAAGCCTAAGAATTTCACGATCATGAAGTAAGGGATCAGGCTAAGCACAGGCGGAATCGCCATTGAGCCAACCAGCATGCCGAACAACACGTTCTTTCCGCGGAACTTAAACACAGCAAATGCGTAGCCACCCATGCTACAAAACAGCAGCGAGATTGTGGTGCCTAAGAAAGCCACGTAAATCGAGTTAAACATCGCTTTCCAAAACGGCATGATTTCCAGCAGTTTTGCGTAGTTCACCATCAGGCTGTCGCCAATCGCAAAGCTGATGCCCGAGCCGAAGATCTCCGAACGGTCACGTGTTGAAAGCAGTGCTGACCACACAAATGGGAACACCGTAATGATTGCGGAAACAATCAGTAATATGCCGAGCATGACCATCAAGATCTTAGTCATGATGTACATGGTGCGTTCGCTTGGCATTAGGCCACTTAATGGTGAGGTATTTGTCTTAATTGATGTCGACATCTTAATGTTCCCCTAAGCCTTTCTTACCGAAGAATAAAAATTGAACCAAAGTACAAGACGCGATCAGTGCAAACAGAAGCCATGAAATTGCTGACGCTGTGCCCATTTCTAACCATTCCCAACCCACTTTGTAGAGGTACATAGAGATAGTTAAACCAGATTGACCCGTACCACCTGTACCACGCGTTAGAACGAACGGTTCTTCAAACATTTGCAGGTTACCGATGATGGTCATGGTGATTGCAAAGAAGATGAATGGACGAATCATTGGTAGTGAGATGTTCCAGAAGCGGCGGAAGGCATTCGCACCATCCATACGTGCAGCTTCTAAAATGTCTTTAGGAATCGTCATTAAACCTGTGGTGTAAAGGACGATGTTAAAACCGGTGTATTTCCAGAAAACCATGATCGCGATAGACGGCTTCACCATAGTGGCATCGTCTAACCAACGGATGGGTTGGAAATCGTTAACCCAAGCGAATGCCCAACCAAACAGCGTGCTATCGGCCAGAGCCATCAGCGTTTGGTTAATAATTCCTGAGTTAGGAGAGTACATATTGAAGAAAATCAGTGACGCTGCGACCGTTGATGTAATGAACGGTAGAAAGTACGCCGATGTTAGCCAGTGACGCATACGGTCACCCATTGAAACCAACATGTAAGCCACTGGAATAGCGACTAAGTGCTGAGCCACGCCTGAAGTGATTGCTAGCCAAAGCGTGTTCTTCAATGAACGCCATAGCCATGGGTCCGTTAAAGCAATGTGATAGTTCTCAAAACCAACGAACTCCATCGCATCCATGCCTCTTACTGGGTTCCACTCGTGGAACGACAGGTAAACAGAGAACAACAGCGGGAAGATCCCAAATACAGAAAAAATGATCAGAAACGGCAGAAGAAATCCATACGGTGTAAGCGCTTTCAAATTTAGACGAGAAAAAAGGCTTTTGTCCGCAGGTTCTATCGTTGTGCTCGCTGTATGATTCATAGTAACGACCTCTTAAAAAGGAAGCGCGTTATCCACGCTTCCTCACTTACTTAAAGTAAAAACAAATTAAAGATTACGCGTGCGACGCTTGATTAGACGCTCAGCCTCTTTAAGCGCTGTCTTGATGTCTTTGCCTTCATCAAGTACTTCCATCAAAGCGTTCTCTAAGATAATAGAACGTGCAACGTGGTCGCCTTGTGCTGGAGATACTGGTTTGATGTTCTGTGCCACTTCAGCAAACAGTAGACGGGCTTTTTGTCCGCCTAGGAATTCCATCTCTTCTTGGAAAAGCTCATCGTCATACGTGGTGATGTTCGCTGGGAAAGCAGCAATCGTTTCGAAGTGTTTAAGCTGTACTTCACGATCCGTCGTCATGTATTCAATAAGCGCCCAAGCTTCATCTGGGTTTTCTGATTGAGTTGGGATAGATAGGAATGAACCGCCCCAGCTGCCGTAGATACCATCAGGTAGGTTTTCTACTGCCCACTTACCTTTAGTTTCAGGAGCAATCCAGTTGTTTAGGTGACCAAGAAGCCAAGCGCCAGAAAGTTGAGTTGCAAATGTGCCGTTGCGGAAGCCTTCGTACCATTCGTTAGACCAAGCCAGAATGCGACCGTCTAAGCCTTTGTCGCGAATCTCTTTTGCTACTTCAAAAGCGTGAACAAAACGCTCTGATGTCACGACTGGGTTGCCATCTTTATCGAAGTACAGACCTTCACCTTCAGGAACCGTCGTAAAGATAATCGCTTGTGCCACGTCGGCTGCCGAAGCGATAAGTTGTACGTTTTGCTCTTTCAGTTTTTCACCAGCAGCGATGTATGAGTCCCAATCTTTGATTGCGTCTTCTACATTAATGCCTGCTTTTTCGAATACGTCAGTGCGGTAGTACATAACGCCAGGACCAAGGTCGACAGGGATTCCGTACATATCGCCATCAGCGCCTTTGCCCTGTGCCCATGCGTAAGGTGCGAATCGTTCTTCGTACTTATCTGCACCGTAGTTTTCAGACAAGTTAACTAGGCCGCCAGAACCCACGAATGGACCAATTTTCTCAACGTCCACAACAATCACATCACCCGCACCAGAACCCGTTGCAAGGTTCGTTGTCAGTTTCGTGTGGTGGTCACCGTGGTTGTTCATAAGGTAATCAACTTTGATACCCGTTTCCTTTTCGAAATCAGGCAGTAATACCTTCAGGCTGCTATCGAAATCAGGGAAACCGTCGAAACGAATTTCTTTGTCTGCTGCATTTGCAGCTGTTGTACCTAATCCTAAAGCAACCGCGCATGAAAGCGCTAAGGTCTTAAATTTCATGTTCTATCCTTAATATTTTTATAGGGTAACTGGTAAATCCGATACCGAGTTTCTAGTGACCAACGTCGGCAGCAATTTAAAGTTCACGTCATGTTTTATTTTCTTTAGCTTTTGCAGAGTGAGCTGCACAGCTTCAATGCTCATCTCTTCAATGGGGAAATTAATGGTGGTCAAACTAGGGGTCAGATAGCGCGCGAAGATGGTGTTATCGAAGCCCACCAGTGATACATCTTTCGGAACTGACAGCCCCTCTTGATGCAGCACCTCAAAGGCGCCAAATGCCATGTGATCATTCGAAGCAAATACTGCGGTGAAATGACACTTACGATTCATCAGCTTCTTCATAGCACTGATGCCCGTCTCTTCAGTAAAGCCCGCTTCCGAGACTAAGGCTTCATCGTATGGCACACCCGCTTCTTCCAAGGCCTTTCGATACCCCTGCAAACGCCCCCTAGCATCTGCTTTATCTAAAGGCCCGGTAATACACGCGATATCTGTATGTCCCTTTTGCAAAAGATATTGAGTAGCGAGTAGCCCCCCGACTTCGTTATCAATATCAATGCAACTCATCGCCATTTCTGGGATGAAGCGGTTAATTAAAACCACAGGGGTCCCCTGTTCTTCCAATTCAATTAAATAGTCATCACTGAGCAGTTGAGTATGAAGAATCAAAGCATCGACACGACGCCCCAACAGAAACTCCACCGACTCGCGCTGCCCTTGTTCGGTGTTCGAACCCGCTGTAACCACTGCGTGGTAACCGAAGCGGCGTAGGTTTTCCTCTATGCAATGCAAGATGCCTGAATAGAAAGATCCGCCCAGTTCTGGAACAACAACACCCACACTTCCGGTACGACTTGAAGCCAAAGCCTGAGCGATAGAGTTCGGGCGATAACCCAGCTCTTTGATCGCCTTTTCAACCTTTAACTTCTTGTCGTGGCTCACTCTACTGGTGCCGTTAATCACTCTAGACACTGTCGCTTGAGACACACCTGCATGCTCTGATACGTGTTTAATTGTTGCCACTCGAACCTCGATACTTCATTAGCTTGTAACCGCTTACAAAACGATTATTAAAGAAAGGCGTCTTGGTTGAAGTGAGTGTCATCACACTAAACTTGGAGGTAAAAAGGCTGGATTTGGAAATCTTGAAAGCGCTTACAGATTCACTTCACGCCATGAAACTGTTTCATGAAATTATTGTTCATATTATCAAGATGGCGCTCGGTTACTTGTTCGTCAGATCAAACAAGCCCGCCTAAATCCATTTTTTGAAAACGTCATTTGATGATGAATCCGCAGCTGACGGCAATATACACGGGGAAAGTGACCTTGTTATTTCAATGGCCTTTCGAAATTGTATGAGAACATTTCACGGTAATTTTAGCTCAAAGCCTTTTCATCAGAAAAACCAGATACGAAAACGCCCAGCGGAAGGCTGGGCGTGAAATCATAGAAGAAATTAGCTGGCTCTAATCTTTGTGATTAGATGATTCCGCTAACTTAAACTCTTGAGTTAATGAGAATTGCTGTTGCGACATAGTTTCAAGCTGTTGACCGTGGGAAAAAAGCACTTGAGAACGTTGCGAGTTATCTTCAGCCAAGGTGTGTATCTGACTGATATTTTGAGTGACTTGAGAGGCAACGACTTGATGCTCTGTCGTCGCGGTCGCAATTTGATGGCTTCTTTGCTCTACTTCGTTCAGAAGATCAGACACCGTCGATATCGAGTGATTCACTTCGCCCGTTTGCTCAACACATTGAACCATACCCACCATGCACTGATTGATCTGTTCAACCGCCAGTTTAGAGCTAGTTTGCAACTGCTCGATCTTGTTGTGTATCTCTTGCGTAGAAGCATTGGTTTTGGCCGCTAACACGCGAACTTCATCAGCCACCACAGAGAAACCGCGCCCTTGTTCTCCTGCTCGCGCCGCTTCAATGGCGGCATTCAATGCCAACAAATTGGTTTGTTCAGAGATACCAGATATTACATCCAAAATAGAGCCAATACTGGCGCTTTCGCTTTCAAGCTGGCCAATGGTCGCTGTTGATTCTGCTAACTTACGCTCTAAACTGCCCATCAACTCGACGCTTTTGTCCATCGTCTGTTGGCCATGATTGGAACTCGACACCGCTTCGGTCACCAAGGTTAACGTTTGATTAGCGGCTTGAGTTATTTCGGTCACTGAGCACTCGATTTGCTCCATGGCCGTTGCCACCATCACGGTCTGATTGGTTTGGTCTTGCATCGCCTCGCTCAATGAACGGCTAGTGCTTTGGTTCTCCAAAGATGCTTCTTTTAGGCGCGTTGACGATTGGCGCATGTTCTCAATCATTTGAGTCAGGTGACTGATCACTAAGTTGACCTTGTCGCTCACTGAGCCGAACTCATTATTGGCTTGATACTGCACCATCGCGCTCAAGTCTTTATTGGCAACTTGGTCGAGTGCACTTTGTAGCAGCTTGCTTGGTTTACGGATACCTTTGGCAATATTCAACCCGATCAACAGAGCAATAAGCACGGAAGCAAGTGCAATAAAACCCTGCATCACAAGGGCTTGCTGTGAAGAGTCCATCGATTCGTGATACAGGCGTGTCGCGGTGTCTTCAGCGTACATTGAAAGCTCATCAAAGTGACTTAACTGTTGATCGATTAGCTGTTCAATTTCCTGCTTTTGAAGGGAGATAGACTCATCGAGTTTGACGGTTTCTTTATGGGTAGCGACTGAGCCACTGGCTGAAAACGCGTGTGAAGCGAGCAACGATAAAGACTGTTTACTGCGGCGCAGCAAAGATGAATCCAGATTATCTAAACCTGCGACCGCTTGTTCGAATCGCTCTTTGCGACTTTGTAGGCGACGCTCTACCCCACGAACCTCCGAAGATGTTTGCAGTGAAAACGCTTCGTTGGCTTCCGCGGCAATCAAACTCAATTGCACCAACAAAGCTTCGACTGCCTTTTGTGTCTGCTCTGAATCTGCACTCGCGAGTTGATTCACCAAAGTATTATTGAGCTGTCCAACCACAGATTGAAATTGCGCTTGTCCCATCGAACCGAGATCTTTGCTATCCAAATACTCAACATAAAGCTCTAATACCTGCTCTATCTTATCGATAGTCAACAAACCTGTTTGAGTGATGTTGTTAAGCATGGCTTCCATTTGTGAACCAGCTACGCCCTTACCTTCGAACCAGTTCAATTGCTGCTGATATAGCTCGATGTTGTTTAAGACGGTTTGTTTCAGTGGCTCAAGTTCATCAATATAGTTAGCGGATAAGTAGGGTGTGGTGCTGCGATTAATGTCCAGAAATCGGATGGTTAACGTTGAAGATTGAAGTATTAATGGCGTAGCTTGCTGGGTGATGTTTTCGATTCGAGTGGTGATGTCTTTATTGCTACTGATGCTTAACCATGCAGAACCCAGCATGATCACAATCAGTACGAAGAAACCTAAATAAACTCGAGACACGATGGAAGAAAGTCTCATAGTAAATCCCTGAACTAGTGGCGAAAAAAAGGGCACAAAAATGTGCCCAAGAATGGAGTTAATTGAAACGTGCCCTAATCAATCTGCCTTTAGGGCTAAAATGGACAGTATTTACGTACTATTGAAAAGCATGGATATTCGAAAGCATGGCTCTTTGAAAATATGCCGAATTCAAAGAGCCGCTCTTTCTATATCGGTGATTACCACCAAGCTTCAAACATTGCGCCGAACGACAATGTGTCAACATTCGTTGTCTTCACTGTGTTGCCTTTGGTTTCTACATCACCCACGGTTGTGTAGAAACGAAGCATTGGACGGCTCCAAGGTAAGCCACCTAAAGATACGTTTTGAGACAAAGTGACTTTCCACGCGTTCTCTTCACCGTCATCATCGTAATCAACCATGCCGTAGCCAGCTTCTAACCATGTAGAGTGAACATCATCCCATTGGTACTGTGGACGAACGATACCCGCGTATTCAGTATTCTCACGATCTAAGTCTGAGCCAGAGTTGTCTTTGTAAGACACTAAGTAATCAATGATGAACTGTTCAGATGCAGCGTAGCTACCCTCAACACTTGCATAAAAAGTCTGGTAATCACCTTTAAGGTCATATACCGATGAATCAGCACCGTCACCGTACTTAACAACCAACTTGTTAGACTCACCCAAGCCTAATGTTGCACCTACTAGGTAGGCCGTTTCATCACTGACTTTTTGTCCTTGAGTCACGACAGGCTGCATTGAATCTGTCACTGGATCGTATACGTACTCAGTCGTCGTAGACGTATCCGCTTCGCTCGATGCAAAACCGTAGTTCGCGTAAAAATCCAGATTACCAATACCTGCGTCAATACTGTGTAGCTTCGCTGTCACGGCGTATCGGCCATTGTCATTTACGAGGCCGCCTTTCACTTGGCCAACAAAGCCCATATCTAGCTTAGCGCCGCCGAAATCTAGGTTGTTAAAGCCAGCGCCTTGACCATCGTGTGTCATCCAGAAGTAATCGTTCAAACCTTGTTGCGGACGTTGATGGAAGTCGCGACCAGCCCACATATAAAGTTCTGGTTGGCTTTCAAATACGTTAGTTACACCTGCGTACATTTTTTTCATACTCAGGCCGCCGTCGTCAGCCCAAGCGTCTGCTTCCCAGTGGTCAGCCATGAATACGATGTCCCAAATCGCACCATTGTCAGCTTGGAAAAGCTTAGCTAGCTGAACTTCACCACCATTAGCTTCGTTACCCAAACGACCGACAGAACGACCTGTTGTACCGATGTCTACGTAACGCTCATCACCGCTCTTGTAGTGAGCGCCGTAACGAGCATAACCAGAGAAGACGATGCCATCTGGCACCTTAGTTTCTGCTGTTAAAACTGCGGGTTGTTGATCATTAACATAATCAATATCCACAACCCTAGATTCTAACTCTTGAATTCGTTTTTCTAATGCTTCGATATCAGTATCAGCAGCAAAAGAAGAGAGTGAAGCAAGCGAGGCCGCCACTGCGACTGTTATTGGCAAAAGCTTAAATTTTTGCATTGTAATTCCCTATTATTTTTTTGAGTTTTCATCGAACAGGGAAATATTAAGCAATGAAAGAGTTGAAAAGTTGGTCGCTGTTCACACTGATAAATCAGCTTAAATGCCATGAAACTTTTAGAAAATCCATGACTAAAACTACTGACTTTAGATCAACAGGTTATAGTGAAAAATGCGTAAAATATCAGCTTGAAATCGCTTTCATTTCATCAGTAATGGTGGCGGCTATCACGGAAAAGGGTGTCGAAAAGCAAAGAGAACGAGGTGTGAACTTGATTGATTTTCATATATATGAAAAGCCTCAAAATCTAAGGCAGATTTTGAGGCTTTTTGGTCTGAGTTAAATACCCAGTTATCTAAAATCAAGTATTCGCTAAAGTGAATCTAGGGACTCAATCCCCATATTGAACAAGGTAAATGCGTAGATATCTGCAGTGAGATCGATCGCTTTACTCAATGGCATTCCAGCACCATGCCCTGCATTTACGTCAATACGAATCATCACGGGCGCACTACCTTCATGCTTATCTTGCAGCTCTGAGATGAACTTATAAGAGTGAGCCGGTACTACGCGGTCATCGTGATCAGCGGTCGTCACCAATGTTGCTGGATAATCCGTGCCACGCACCACATTATGAACCGGAGAATAGCCAAGCAGATATTCGAACATCTCTCTGTTCTGCGCGGATGTGCCATAGTCGTACGCCCACCCTTCGCCAGACGTGAATGTGTGGTAACGCAACATGTCCAACACCCCAACAGCAGGCAGAGCCACTTGGAACAGCTCAGGCTTTTGTGTCATACAAGCTCCTACCAGCAAGCCTCCGTTAGAACCGCCGCGAATCGCCAACTTATCGCTACTGGTGTAGTTTTCTTCAATTAAGAACTCGGCAGCAGCAATGAAGTCGTCAAAGACATTCTGCTTTTTCTGCTGAGTTCCCGCTTTGTGCCACGCCTTACCATACTCACCACCGCCACGCAGGTTCGGCACCGCATATACGCCACCCAGTTCTAGCCAACTGCCAACCGTGCCCGAGAAAGAAGGCGTTAGGCTAACGTTAAAGCCACCATAGGCGTACAACATGGTTGGATTATTGCCATCTAACACTAATCCCTTCTTATAAGAGATAAGCATCGGAACCTTGGTGCCATCCTTCGAGGTATAGAAGACTTGTTTAGACTCAAATTGATCCGACTCAAACGGAGACTCAGAGCGTTGGTAGATTTCAGAATTGCCTGATTCGACATCGAAAGAGAAAATCGTTGGCGGCGTTACATAGTTGGTAAAGGTGTAATAAAGCTGAGTTTGCTCGTTTTTTCCACCTAAGCCACTGGCCGTTCCCAGCCCAGGCAAATGAATTTCACGAACTAGGTTACCTTGGTAATCCAACTGCTCAATCTTAGACACCACATCCACCATGTAGTGAGCAAACAAGTGGCCACCACCCGTGCTGATATCCAATGGCTGTGGCTTTTCAGGGATGATTTCGAGCCATTTCCCATCGCGAGTACCAAAGCTCACCACCTTGCCATTAGGCGCATCAAGATTCGTATATAGAATGAAGGTCTCATCTTGGTTATCGATGAGATAAATGTCGCTATCCACATGATCAATCAGCGTGTTCAGCTGTTGTTCTGGTGAGTTTAAATCGATATAGAACAGTCTATTACCCGATGTCGACTCTCGCCCTAGAATGATCAAGTAACGGTCGTCTTCGGTGGTATAGCCTGATACATAGCGGTGCTGCTCAGCGTTGTTCTCACCAAAGATAACTTTGTCGCTAGCTTGCTCTGTACCCAACTCATGGAAGTACAGCTTGTGTTGCTCAGTACGAGCAGAGAGTTCACTGCCGTCTGGCTTGTCGTAACTAGAGTAATAAAAGCCGCGATTACCCAACCAAGAAATACCAGTAAATTTGGCGTCAGTGATTTCGGCTTCAAGCTGCTGTTTAGTCTCGGTATCAATCACGAAGATCTTGCGCCAGTCGCTACCACCTTCAGAAATGCTGTACGCCACTAAGCTGTAGTCTTTAGAAAACGACACCGAGCCTAGAGGTGTGGTGCCGTCTTCCGAGAAGGTATTCGGATCTAGGAATACTTCAATCGACTGACCTTCTTTCTGACGATAAAGAATACTGTGATTCTGCAGTCCATCATTCTTATAGAAATAGGTGTAATCACCTCGCACAAACGGCTGTGAGCTCTTTTTGTAGTCTTGCGCTTTCGCTAATCGCTCTCGCAGTTCTGCGCGATACGGGATTTGAGCGAGGTAATCAAACGTGATTGCGTTTTGACTCGCCACCCACTTCGCGGTCTCGTCACTTCTGTCGTCTTCTAGCCAACGATATGAGTCTTCGATTATCTGACCAAAGTAGTCATCGCTGACGATCTGTTTATTGGTGATTGGATATGGATACTCTTTTAAATAGCTCATCGTGATCCTTATTAAAAATAGTGAGAAATCGTCAAGTAGCGCGTTCTGATATGTTCAATCAATAACTTAATCTTGTTTGGTGGCTGGCGAGTAAAAGGGTACACCGCATAAATTCCCAGCTTTTTACCGACTAAATCAGGGAAGATATCCACCAGCTGGCCGTTACGAATATCGTGATACACCAGACAACGTGGCACGTACGCCACACCATGACCGCCCAAAGCGGCTTTTCGTAATGCCGTCGCGTTATCGGTAGAGAAAGAGCCAGAGACGCGCACGATGTATTTGTCGTTGTCGGTACAGCCATCCTTACTGTGTAAGAACTGCCACTCACTAGCGCCTGTCGTTTGATAAGCGTATTGCAAGCAATTGTGCTCAACCAAATCCTTGGGCTGCATCGGCTTACCGTTCTTAGCAATATAAGACGGCGAAGCGCACACCACCCATTGTGAATCCAATATATGACGAGCAATGAGGCTTGAATCTTCCAAGTAGCCGGTTCGAATCACCAAATCGAGACCATCCTCAACCAAGTCGACAAAGCGATTATTCAGAGACATATCGACCGTTAAACCTGGGTGCATATTACAAAACTCGGCAACAGCGTCTGCCAGAATCAAATCTCCGGAGATAGTAGGCACTGACATTTTGATATGACCACTAACATTTTCACCAAAGCCTGAAACTGCGTCCATAGCCTCTTGAGCTGCCTGCTTCACATTTTTGGCCCCGTGTAACATTGCCTTGCCCGCCTCAGTCAAGGTCAATTTACGCGTGGTTCGATATAATAATTGCACGCCAATCTCTTCCTCTAAACGCGCAATTCTCTTACTAACTACCGAATTTGTAAGGTTATTTTGCTCTGCCACCTTACTGAAGCTGCCTAGTTCTACCACCTGTGAAAACAGGATCAAATCGTCTGCTCGCATCTGATTATGCCAATTTTGGAATTAATTATTTTCATTATTTCCCTATATCAATAAAAAATAAAGGGGTAAATTCACGCCAAATTAACAAAACAATTACAAAAACAGTCATTCCAATTACAAGATTCGCCTAAAGAAGGTTCCCGTTTAGAGGCCAAAGCGATTCAAATAATGACAAACCATAACGTGATCTTTACTTCAAACATGAACGTTTGAAAACAGTACGAGGAAGTACCCATGAGTGAAACTCTACTAGCCCTATTGGCATTTTCACCAATAGTTGTTGCAGCGATTCTGCTGGTTGGCCTTAACTGGCCTGCAAAAAAAGCGATGCCTGTGGCATTTGCCTTAACCGTTGCTATCGCCCTACTTGCTTGGGACATGTCTGGCACTCGCGTGCTGGCTTCTGTATTCCAAGGCTTCGGCATTACAGTGTCGGTTCTCTGGATTGTGTTCGGCGCCATCTTCTTATTAAACACTTTGAAACACACCGGAGCTATCACCACCATCCGCAACGGATTCACTGATATATCCGCTGACCGTCGTGTTCAAGCAATCATCATTGCTTGGTGTTTCGGTTCATTCATTGAGGGCGCATCTGGCTTCGGCACACCCGCTGCAATCGCCGCTCCCTTACTCGTTGCAATCGGCTTCCCAGCATTAGCTGCGGTACTGATGGGCATGATGATTCAATCTACGCCGGTATCGTTTGGCGCGGTTGGTACACCTATCATTGTTGGCGTAAACAAAGGTTTGGATACGCACAACATCGGTGAAAGCCTGATTGCCAATGGTTCAACATGGGATGCTTACCTACAACAGATCACATCAAGTGTTGCGATCATCCACGCCTGCGTTGGTGTGATGATTCCTGTATTGATGGCGATGATGCTGACTCGCTTCTTCGGTAAGAACAAAAGCTGGACTGAAGGTCTTGATATCCTGCCATTCGCACTGTTCGCAGGTGCCGCTTTCACCATTCCTTACGCACTAACGGGTGTTTTCCTAGGTGCTGAGTTCCCATCACTGATTGGTGGTTTGGTTGGCCTTGCGATTGTTGTAACAGCAGCAAAACGCGGCTTCCTAGTACCTAAATCAAAATGGGATTTTGAGAGCGAAGACAAGTGGCCTGCAGAATGGCTAGGTTCTCTGAAAATCGACCTTGACGACAACAATCAAGGCCATAAGAAGATGAGCATGGCGATGGCATGGGCACCATACGTGCTGCTAGCGGTGACCTTGGTTGCGAGCCGCGTGAGCCCTGAATTCAAAGGCCTACTGAAGAGCGTTAGCCTATCGTTCAGCAACATCCTTGGTGAAACCGGTGTGAGCACTGCGATTCAGCCTCTGTATCTACCGGGCGGTATCTTGGTCTTCGTCGCGCTGGTTGCTGTTCTCATGCAATCTCGCAGCGCAACGCCACTGGCTAAAGCCTTCGGTGAATCGAGCAAGACTCTGATTGGCGCAGGCTTTGTGTTGGTGTTCACCATCCCAATGGTTCGTATCTTCATTAACTCTGGTGTGAACGGCGCAGATTTAGCAAGTATGCCCGTAACCACGGCAAACTTCGCAGCTGACCTCGTTGGTAGCGCATTCCCAGCATTGAGTGCAACGGTTGGTGCGTTAGGTGCCTTCATTGCAGGTTCGAACACAGTTTCAAACATGATGTTCAGCCAGTTCCAATTCGAAGTAGCGCAGACTCTGACTATCTCTAGTGCGGTGGTTGTTGCTCTACAAGCCGTTGGTGCAGCAGCAGGTAACATGATTGCGATTCACAACGTGGTAGCGGCATCAGCAACTGTTGGCTTGCTAGGACGCGAAGGTGCAACCCTACGTAAGACAATCATTCCAACGTTCTACTACTTGGTGATGACAGGCATCATCGGCCTAGTGGTTATCTACGGATTCAAAATGACCGACGCACTTATGTAAACCATAAGTCGTTCAAAAGCACTTGGCGTTAATACTCAATTCCCCGACAGCGACACCGTCTAATAAGACAGTTGATGAGTTCCGGGATGGATACTAGAGCACATCAACACCCATGGGTATTAACGCCATTTTCCCGAATTAAAGCAGCCCAAACCAAGCTCTCAAAGAAGAGCAACATCCCAAGAATTTAGGACTGAAATTATGATCATATCCGCATCGACTGATTACCGCGCCGCAGCAAAAGCGAAATTACCACCGTTTCTTTTCCACTACATTGATGGTGGCTCTTACGGAGAACATACCCTACGTCGCAACACGGCTGACCTAGCTGAGATTGCGCTAAAACAACGCGTACTCAACGACATGTCGGACCTAAATTTGGAAACCGAACTATTTGGCGAGAAGCTAGCGATGCCAATCGCACTGGCGCCTGTTGGTTTAACGGGTATGTACGCAAGACGCGGTGAAGTACAAGCAGCAAAAGCCGCCGACAACAAAGGCATCCCTTTTACCATGTCGACCGTGTCGGTATGTCCGATTGAAGAAGTTGCACCTAAGATTGAACGCCCAATGTGGTTCCAACTTTACGTGTTAAAAGACCGTGGCTTCATGAAGAACGTTCTTGAACGCGCTAAAGCCGCTGGCGTCACAACACTGGTCTTCACCGTGGATATGCCCGTACCCGGCGCTCGCTACCGTGACATGCACTCAGGAATGAGTGGTCCAAATGCAGCAGTACGCCGCGTATTCCAATCTATGCGTCATCCTAGCTGGGCAGTTGATGTCGGCTTACTGGGTAAACCACACGACCTAGGCAACATCTCTACTTATCGTGGTTCTCCTACCAAGCTGGAAGACTACATCGGTTGGTTAGGTGATAACTTCGACCCGTCGATTTCATGGAAAGATCTAGAGTGGATTCGTGATTTCTGGGACGGTCCAATGGTCATCAAGGGCATTCTTGATGAAGAAGATGCAAAGGATGCGGTGAGATTTGGCGCAGACGGCATTGTGGTTTCAAACCACGGCGGCCGCCAGCTTGACGGCGTTCTATCAAGTGCCAAAGCGCTGCCTTCGATTGCTGATGCAGTTAAAGGCGACACCAAAATTCTGGTCGACTCTGGCATTCGTACTGGCTTAGATGTAGTGCGCATGATGGCGATGGGCGCAGATTGCACCTTACTTGGCCGCTCATTCGTCTACGCGTTAGCGGCTCAAGGACAAGCAGGCGTTGAGAACCTACTCGACCTGTACGACAAAGAGATGCGCGTTGCGATGACTCTAACTGGCGCCAAGACAATCAAAGACTTAACCCGTGAATCTTTGGTGGGGCTAGATTAAGTCCGTTGATTCACTGTAATGCTTTGGTCTACTTAGACCGAAGTTCAATCGGTGTCACAGCAATTCCACTGCCGTTGTGACACCGTTTAAGCACTGGAAAATAAAATAAAAAAACAAAAAAGCAAATCAGTGCCAAATAAGAAGCACAAGGAAGCAAAGATGGAGACAAACACATCCCATGAGCGAGTAGTAGATCCACAAGCTTATAAGCAGCTTGAAGCGGTACTGGCTCAAAGAATAGAAACAGAACGCGTTGTCACACAAGAGGCAAAGCGCTTGGCTTACGGCACCGATGCGAGTTTCTATCGCTTGGTACCGAAAATGGTTCTAAGGCTGAAAAACTTAGATGAAGTGATATTCACTATTCAAAGCTGTCGCGAACTGGGCATTCATTTTACCTTTCGCGCTGCGGGTACCAGCCTTTCAGGCCAAGCCGTTTCAGACTCGGTACTTATTACTCTGACCGACGACTGGCGTGGCCATGAAATCGTCGACAACGGCAATCAGATTATCCTTCAACCGGGTGTGATTGGTGCTGATGCTAACAAATACCTCGCCCCTTTCCAACGTAAAATCGGCCCAGACCCAGCCTCTATCAACACCTGTAAAATTGGCGGTATTGCCGCGAACAACGCCAGCGGTATGTGTTGTGGTACTGCGCAAAACTCCTATCGCACCGTCGAGAGCATGAAAATCGTATTGAGTGATGGTTCCCTGCTTGATACGGCAGATAACGCCAGCGTTGAAGCTTTCAAGCAATCACACAAAACGTTGTTTGAAGGCATTATTGATTTACACAGACAGACTAGCTCAAATCAAGAACTGGCAGACAGAATCCGCCACAAGTACCGTCTTAAAAACACCACCGGCTACGCGCTCAATGCATTGGTCGATTACCACGACCCAATTGAGATCATAAAACACCTGATGATTGGCTCAGAAGGCACACTAGGCTTCATAGCCGAGATCACTTACAACACGGTGATTGAACACCCGAACAAAGCTTCAGCGCTATTGGTGTTTGCCGACATCGAGCAAGCAAGTAAAGCCGTAACTACATTATCCAAAACTCCGGTTGCAGCCGTTGAGTTAATGGACGGCAGGGCGCTACGTTCTGTCGCGGATAAACCGGGTATGCCTGCGTTTATGCCAAACCTAGATTTAGAAGCGGCGGCTATTTTGGTGGAATCACACGCCAGCTCCCAGCAGGACTTAGATTTACAATGTAAATCAATTTTGGATGCATTGGCTGATTACACGATTGTTGAATCGGTCCCTTTTACGTCCGATCCAAAGACTGTTGCAACCCTGTGGGGCATTCGAAAAGGCATGTTCCCAGCAGTTGGGGCCGTTCGTGAAGTTGGCACAACCGTTATCATCGAAGACGTGGCTTTCCCTGTTGAAAACCTGGCTAACGGTATTCGAGAGCTGCAAGAGTTGTTCGATAAATACGACTACAGCGAAGCGATCATTTTCGGCCATGCACTCGAAGGCAACCTTCATTTTGTGTTTACCCAAGGCTTCGACAGCCAAGAAGAGATCGACCGTTACGGCGGTTTCATGGATGACGTTGCCGAGCTAGTTGCAGTGAAGTATCAAGGTTCACTGAAAGCGGAACACGGCACGGGCCGAAACATGGCACCTTATGTGGAATTGGAATGGGGCAAAGATGGCTATGCCTTGATGCAACAGATCAAAGCGCTGTTTGACCCAGAAAGGCTGCTTAACCCCGGCGTTATCATCAACGACAATCCAAACTCCCACATCACAGACCTGAAGCCAATGCCTGCTGCCGATGACCTTGTCGACCGCTGTATCGAGTGTGGCTTCTGTGAGCCTGTTTGTCCGTCTCGTACCTTAACTCTATCGCCACGCCAACGTATCGTGCTGTACCGCGAGTTACAACGCCGCCGAGCTGCGGGTGAAGAGATAGAAGCCAGTGAACTAGAGAAAACCTTCGAATACCAAGGCATTGATACCTGCGCCGCAACCGGCCTGTGTGCCGAACGTTGTCCAGTGGGAATCAACACCGGTGATTTAATTAAAAAGCTTCGTATTGCCAAGTACGAGAAATTTACGCCAATCGCTAAGTGGACAGCGGATCATTTCTCGACCACTACAAAACTCACCAAGGCTGGCCTCAAAACCAACCAAGTAGCGAGCAAAGTATTAGGCGCAAATACTGTCGGCAAGCTAACTAACGGCTTGCGCTCTATCACCAAAGGCGCGACGCCGGTTTGGATGCCTGAGATGCCGCAATCCAATAGTCACACGCTAGTCTCATCACCAGTGACGGCAGAAAACTCAAGCAATCATAAGAAGGTGGTTTACCTCCCTTCCTGTGCAAGTCGCACCATGGGACAACAAAGCGATGCGGGCGACCAACGTCCTCTGACTGAAGTGACTATGTCTTTGCTCAATAAGGCAGGATTCGAAGTGATTCTGCCGAAGAAATTAGATGACCAATGTTGTGGTATGCCTTACGACAGCAAAGGGATGACCGATTTAGCCCAATCTAAAGCGCAACAGCTCGAAGAAGTGTTGTGGCAAGCCAGTCGTCAAGGTGAATACCCAGTCTTAATGGATACCAGCCCATGTGCTAAACGCAGTATTGAACAGTTCACCAAGCCGTTAGAGGTATTAGAGCCAACAGGGTTTGTGAATCAATACCTGCTTGAGCACCTGATACTTGAGCCGCTGCAAGAAACCGTGATGCTGCATGTGACTTGTAGTTCTCGTCGAATGGGCTTAGAAGGCGCGATGTTGAGCCTTGCTAAAGCCTGTACCGAAGAGGTGATTGTTCCTGAGCATATTCAATGCTGTGGTTGGGCGGGCGATAAAGGTTTTACCACTCCAGAGCTGAATGAAGCGGCGGTACACCCACTCAAAGAACAAGTGCCGAGCAACTGCACTCGTGGCTTTAGTAACAGCCGAACCTGTGAGATCGGTTTATCACACCACAGTGGCATTCCGTATCAATCAATCTTGTACTTGGTGGACGAAGTGGCGCAGTAGATCCACTCATACTGCGAGCAACGTGCTCTAGCTTAAAACGAAAAATGGCAGCCCAATCAGGCTGCCATTTGTTTATTCGATTTAAAACGTATTACCGAGCTAGATATTGCTGAGCTAGCGGCTACTGAGCTAAGCGCACCAACTCTTCTGGCGAGTAGTGTTCTGCTTCTGCGCCTTTGGCGATTAAGTCGATCACTTGGAACTCGTTCATGTCACCAAACTCTTTGGTTAAGTAATCACGGAACGCTTTCTCGTTCGGCCATTTGCCTCGCACGATATAGCCATCTTCCTTATCGAAATCTTCCGTCTCAAAGAAAGAAAAGTCGGTCATACCAATATTGTGGCAATACAAAACGAGATACATGTTGAATCCTTTACACTTAACTAGGGCCTGTTTAACTTTCGAGCCGATCAAAAAGCGTCTCTAAAAAGCAGGGCTAAGGTTACAACATAAATGCTAAATCGAATACCCAATCGGATCGTCAATTTAGAAACCTCAGCGACCGGATCTTTACGTTAGTCATCAAACATCATGTTAATGGCTGCACCCAACAAGATCAGCCCAACAATTGGCCCCATGACTGCTAATGGCGCGCGCTCAATGTATGGAAGGTTCTCTGCGATCATCAAACCCCATTCAGGTGTTGGTGGCTTTGCCCCTAATCCGATGAAGCTCAGCGAGGTCAGACTTAGAGTGATAACCGGTAGCCTCAACATCGCGTGTCTTAACAACGTTGGCAACACATACGGAAGCAAGTAGAAACGGAAGATTCTAAGCTTACTGGTGCCCCATAGTGGCGCGAGGTGTGTATAAGGTTGAGCCTTGGCTTCTACGATCAAGCTTGAGCAGTGTGCAGCTAGCGGCGCCCACGACACCAATACAATCGCGATTAATGCGCTGTTCGGATTCATCCCCGTTAAGCCTGCAACAAGCAAGCCTGCAATGATGTATGGGATACCCTTAGTGATCTCGATAAGGCCTTGGCTAAAGCGGGTGTTGAAACCCATGATGATGCCCGTCACCAAGCTCAAGAACGTTGCCAATATGCCGGCTTGGAAGGTCGCAATCATACCAGAACCAATTCTCGCCAGTAGGTCTCGACCAATGCCATCTGCGCCCAAAGGTGCTTGCCAACTCGGTGATGCCAAGCGTGCGAATTGGCTAGTGTATGGGTCTCGGAATGCAGCCCATACAACGATAGCAATTATGAAACAGAAGATCGCAAAAGCAGTGACACGCTTTGCGCGGTTCTGGGTAAAACGAAACGAAGAGTGGCTACTGATGAGCTTGCCGCTTTTCAGGCTGTGGCCAAGAATCAATTGCTGAACAAACAAGCTCATGCTGCTCACGGCAATTGAAAATAGCAGCAACACCAATAAGCCGCCTTGCAGCGTTGGTAAGTCTTGCGCCTTGGCTGCACCAAGAATCATGCGCCCGATACCAGGGATCGAGAAGATAAGCTCAACCGCGACTGCGCCACCAGTTAAGCCAATCACGATCATCGCGATTTGCGGGATCAGACTGCTCAGCGCTCTTTTCAGCGCAAAGCGAATAATTTGATTGGAATGAACGTTGGCACTGAGCCAAGTGATCACCCAAGGTTCATTGAGAACGCGTTGTAAACTGTCTTTGAGTAGACGACTAAACAAGCCACTTGCAGGCAGTGCGAGCGCTAAACTCGGTAGCCAGATATCTTGCCAACCTTGCCAACCTTGCCAACCATACGGTGGTAGCCAACCTAACCAGATAGAGAACACCAATATTAATACCGAGGCCACCACATACTCTGGTAACGATATTAATACGGTGCTTAAACTGCTGTAACTCTGCCCTAGTTTGCCCTTCTTCCAACTTCGCAAGGTAGCCAGTAAACCTGCACCGCACAGTACGAAAGTCATCACAAGTGCGCTAGACATCAAGAACAGAGACGTAGATGCTGTTTTTTGAATGCTTAATGCAACCGAGGAACCATCAATCCATGATTCACCTAGATCACCTGAAAAAGCACTTCCTACCCAGTCGAGCAGGCGCTCAATGGCTGAACGGTCAAGCTGAAGATCAGCGCGTACCGCCGCTAAAGCTTCAGGCGTAAGCAGGTGTTGTTGCCCCGCCCTAGCCCGCAGAATAGATTGGCTTGGATCGATGCCTGCAATGTCAGGCATCAAACCAACAAGAATCACCACCACAATCAGTGAGGCGATTCTTGATAGCCAAGGCGTCAAGATAAATAGAGTTCGACGCAGAGTCTCAGCAGATAACATTTATTTAGTTAGCCTGTGTTGCCGGGTTAACTTGTGTCGCTTTTTTGACCTGTGTAGTTTGGTCAACCAAGCGACGTTCACTTGGGTCACGAACGACATTGCTTACACGCTCACTTTCACCTTGAATCACACGTTCGTGAAGCAGCGGGATAGCCGCGAAATCGTTAAGGATTTTTTGTTCAGCTTCGATGATCGCTTGGTGACGCAGCGCACCTAGCGGTTGTAGGTCAGCGTGATTCAGTGCTTTATCTACCTCTTGAGAACAGAACTGGCCAAGGTTGAATGAACCCTTACAACCAAAGTCGCTCATCATGTAAGCCACTGGGTCACCCGAATCTAGAACCGTTGC
The DNA here is from genome assembly GCF_041467715.1 of Vibrio sp. 10N.247.311.14. Classification (NCBI taxonomy): domain Bacteria; kingdom Pseudomonadati; phylum Pseudomonadota; class Gammaproteobacteria; order Vibrionales; family Vibrionaceae; genus Vibrio; species Vibrio sp. 10N.247.311.14. Next base: position 37,986 of record NZ_JBFSVE010000024.1, on the reverse strand, counting down.
ACGAGAAAGGATAAACGCGTCAAACTTACCAGATAGCGCATCGTTCTCGATCTGAGCATATTCACGAATATCCAGCTCAACCTTGAAACCAGCCGCTTCAAGTTGTTGCTTCAGTAGCGCTGCCACTTCTGGAAGCTCTGCACGGTCGGTAAAGGTACCAATAACAATGCTTTCGCCGTTCGCTTTTAGCGTTTTGTCAACTGCCTGACCTTCAGGTCGAATTGGTTCAGCCCAAGCAAGTGCAGGACCTAATAGGCCTTGCGCGATATCCGCGTGGTTTTCATAAACAGTATTCACGATCTGCTCACGGTCTACTGCAGCTGCCGCTACCTTACGCAGTTCAATATCGCTAAATACGCCTGACTTGTTGTTCAGGTAAAGCGTATTAGTACGAGGCATTGCCACTTCGTAAAGTAGGTTCGGAGCAATGGTCGCGATTTGTGAAACGGGTACCGCTTCAACGACGTCAGCCGTGCCGGTTCTCAGTGCTGCAGCACGAGCAAAACCATTAGGAACGTATTCTGCAATTACAGATTCTACTTGCGCTTTTTCGCCCCAGTAGCCGTCAAAACGTTTCAGTTTCGCGCTGGTTGTGCCGTTGATTTCAGTCAGCTCAAACGGGCCAGTACCTGCGCCAATTGGACTAACACGACCATCTTCTTGATAAGCACTTGCTGCTAGGATCGCTAATTGAGGGCTTGATAAACGGCTTGGTAGAAGAGGGTCATCAAAGCTGGTTTTAATCTCTACACGGTAGTTGTCCATCGCTTTCACTTCTAGCTCTACTCCATCTAGGATGCGCGGCTTAGGTGCTGCTTCAAGCGCTTTTTGTAGAGAGTTCACTACAGAGTTTGCCGTTAATGTCGAACCGTCATGGAATTTAACGCCTTGGCGAATCGTGAACTGCCAAGTCAGAGGATCAAGATGTTTCCAATCCGTTGCTAGCATAGGTTCTGCTTCTGAGGTTGGGCTCAGGTTAACCAGAGTTTCTGCTGTGCTCCAACGAGATAACTTAAAAGCGTCATCAGAAAGTGGCGATAAACCCGTTCTTGGTGGTTGCATCATCGCAACTCGAATTTCAGATTTTACTGCGGCATCGCTAGACCCTGGTTGAGAGTCAAAACAGCCCGTCAAAGGCAGAGCCAACGCAAGCGTGCAAGCCAGTTTGATTGAATTAAAACGCATAATTATTTTTTCTCTGTAGCTGTATTTTTTTAATAAATAAGGTTGTGTTTAACAAGTAGATTTCGAAAGAGGCTGAGACTCGATCAGCATCTGAGTCGCAGGATGAGCAGGTTTACTCATCACTTGATCGGTCGGTCCGTGCTCCACCATTTCACCATGGTCGAGTACCAGTATTTCTTCACAAAGGGCCTTTGCCGCACCGAGATCATGCGTCACCAAAACGATTCGCATGTCGCGCTTATTTTTCAGTGAGTTAAGTAAATCCAGCAACCTTTGACGGTTCACAGGATCAAGGCTGGCAGTCGGCTCATCGGCCACCAACACTGCGGGTCTAACGACAAGAGCCCGAGCGATAGCCACACGTTGAGCTTGGCCTGTAGAAAGTTGATTCGGTTTCAGTGATAACAAAGTGGCAGGTAAGCCCACGTCCAATAGCGTCTCTTCAATAATGCTTTCATGATTACCAGAAACGTCTAAGTTGCTTAGCGGTTCGGCTAAAATTTGTCGAACGGTATAGTAAGGGTTGAGACTGGTATGAGGCTCTTGTGGTACCAACTGGATCAAGCGACACACCCTTGCCTGCGTTTTGCTATTGCGAATCGGCAGTGAATGGCCAAATAGGCTGATTCGGCCAACAGTCGGTGATTTTAGGCCAAATAACAGCTCAATCAGTGTCGATTTTCCGGCACCAGAACGGCCAACAATGGCTAAGCTTTTGTCTTCAACATTGAGGTCGATGTTCTGTAGCGCTTTGAACGCCTTACCACCCAACCAACTTGGTACGGAGTAGTAGTGAACACTCACATTGTCGAACTTAATCTCTATCGGTGTTTGTGTTTCTGAATCAGTCACTGGCATTAATGGCGAGGCTTCTGAGTTTAGTGATAAGGTCGAGCTCATTCGATTAAGTCTCTCAATGAACAGCAGAAAGCGTGAGAGCTCGACTCAAGTGCATGTTTCGGTGCACCGTAAGCCACCACACCACCATCATCGATGACTAACAGCTTGTCACACGCCAACGCGCTATGCAGGTCATGGGTGATGAGTAAACCACCAATTTGACGCTGTTTAACATTGTGTCGAATCAGCTTAAGTATCTCTTGCTCTGTCACCGGATCTAACGCACTGGTTGGTTCATCGGCGATGATAATATCGGCGTTACTCAGCAAGCCAATCGCAATACACACACGTTGGCGTTGCCCACCCGAAATTTGGCTCGGGTACAACGGCAAGATAGTTTCTGGATTAGGAAAACCAAGTTGATTCAGCAACTCGGTAATTTGAATTTTTTCTTTTGATTTAAGCTTAGTGCGAGTCCCCGTCAATGCCAAACTAAGTTGACCTTCGATTGAAACCAGAGGATTTAATGCTTGAAGGGCATCTTGGAAGATAACCGCAGGTCGTTGTGCTGCGGTTCTTTGCAGCATAGGCAAACCACATACCGCTTCACCAGACAGAGAAATATGACCTTCAACCTCGACCGTTTCTGGCAGAAAACCCGCAATCGCACGTGAAAGCATCGACTTACCAATGCCTGACGGTCCCATGATCGCCAACAGCTCACCTCGATAAACATCGAAGTGGATATCTTGGAAAAGGGTTCTCGAAGAGGTTTTGATCGTTAGGTGGTCAACAGACAAAAGTGGGGTGTTCACGCAGATACTCACATATAGATGTTATAACATAACAACTCTATCATTTAGCCGACATGATGAAAAGAGAACATTGAACTGCATCGCACTTTATTTGCTGTTTGATTGACCAATTTTCATTAGGGCGTGTTGACCCTTCGAGGTGATTTTTACCGATACAAAAAAGCACTCACTAAATTTATCGTGTAAAAATAGTAAAGCGCTTTCATAAAATATTACAGGTGGTGATTAGGTTACTTAGTTAATGGCACCATGAGCGGTATCTTCGACTGGGTAACACTTCTGCTTAACTTGTGCGATGAACGGATACAGGAACGCAATACGCCCAAGATAGAACAGAGTAAACGCCAACCACAAACCATGATTACCCCAAATATCGACGGTGAATGCCTGTACCGCTAAAAATACCAACAAAGTCGCGATGCTTGAGTCTCTAACCGGACGTGTGGTTCCCGTTCCGGTAAAGATGCCGTAAACCGTTAAGCCAAAGCCAGCCACTAGCGGGAACACAATTAACCACGGAGCCATCTCTTGGTACAGCGTGACCAGCGCTAGAATATCGGTAAACAAGAAAACAATCATATCTTTAAAAATCAAAGTTAAAAGCGTCAGCGCGGCAATGAAACCTGCCGTCCATTGGAAGTTAAGCCTTAAAACACGATCAAGCATTGAAGGGTTCTTCTGTCCTACCGCCTTACCTGCAAACACACTCGATGCGTTGGCAATACCATCAAACATATAGCTGACAATGAAGGTCACCTGCATCAAGATCGCGTTAGCCGCTAGAACATCGGTACCCAGTTTAGAGCCAGTACGCGCCATCATGTTGAAGAACACCAAGATACAAATGGTGCGAAGCAATAGATCGGTATTCGAAGAGATGATTGTCGATAGGTCTTTCTTGGTCATCTTCGAGCCTTGCAAGAACTCAGAGATCGAAATATTGCTGGTCTTCATCACCAAGGTCACACCAATCGCAAAGGTGGTAACTTGTGCAATCAAACTTGCGTAAGCCACACCTGCGACACCCAAATCGAAATAAAGTACAAACACCGCATCCAAGACAATGTTCAACACATTACCAAACACTTGTGTATAAAGAACGTCTTTGGCTTTCGCCTGTCCCATTAACCAACCAATAATGGTGTAGTTAAGCAACACGAAAGGCGCGCCATAAATCAAAATACTGAAGTAGATATGCGCGTGCTCGGCTACATTGGCTTCAGGCTCTATCACCCACATTGCGCCTTGCCAGATGAGTGGTTGTATCAAGATAAAGATCAAACCCACTAAACCAGACAGCACAAACGGACGCATCAAGCTACCCGCCAAATCAGTGCGGTTTCCCTTACCCAGTGCCATCGCACTTTGGCCCGTGGTACTGACACGGAAAAAACCAAACAACCAATACATGGTGTTCATAATGATGGTGCCGATCGCCACGCCGCCAATCAGTTCAGCAATACCAAGTTGGCCGATAACAGCGGTATCCACAGCACCTAGTAGAGGCTGTGTCACCGTTGAGATGATGAAAGGGAAGGCAATTTTCAGATAATCTTTGTGGGTAATGGTCATATTCAATCGGGTGATATTAAGAACTATTTGCAATTAGAGCGGGATGCTATCGTTTAATCCGTACGTTGTCATCATTTACTTAGAGTCGTTTATCAACAAGCTTCTCTCCTATCGCACCATCAACATAAGAGGCCTTTCTGTCATTGAGCGAGCAAATTAGCCACAACAAATGAGTAAAATCACGCTCGACAAAACACAACAAAACCAATTACTGAGCCAACTCAATGGTTAACCTAGTAAAGGCTCAGTAAAAGCTCACGGGAAGGTAGAAATCGAGCTCGAATATTTCATCACTATTAAGGAAGTGATTCTGATGATAATGCACATACGCGGGAGTCGAGCGCTGTTTGAAACCAGATGTGGGTAGCCACTTTTCTAACACCATGCTGATCTGTGGCAGCAGCTCACCATAGCGACCATTCAGTCGAAACACGGCATGCAAACCACCGGGAATCACCATCTGGTTCACGACACTGCGATACTTAATCGGTTCATCAATCGCGATACACGCCACATAGCGGCACTGATCCATCTCAACCCAAGCAGGGTTTGAGTGATGCAAACCAAATTGGCTCGAGAAATCACGCTGTTCCGAATTCGCCCACGCTTTCAATATCAACCACGCATTGCGAATGGATCGATTATATCCCGTATGTCGAACATAGGCCGCCATCCGTTCAGGCACTTCAATAATCTTAGGTTCAGGTAACACTCGCTGCGCAACATTCAAATAGCCCGCCGCCACTTCGGGATCTTTTAAATAGGGTTTTTCTGCTACTTGTAAATCGTGTTTACGCCATTCTCCGGGCGACATATTAAAGGTCGCTTTAAATGCTCGACTAAACGAAGACACAGAACTAAAGCCACATTTATGGGCGATCTCAACCACAGACGAACTGGTATCAAACATCAATTGGTTGGCTGCATACTCCATTCGAGTTCGTCGGATGTATTGATGCAACGATTCCCCGACCACACTTTTGAAGGTGCGATGAAAGTGCTGTTCTGAATAGGCCGCTATCTCAGATAACTCTTTGGCAGACAAAGGCTGACTGATGTCTTGGTGAATATGGAACAGGACATCATTGATTCGCGATATGTGTTGACGTGACATCGTTTAAATAGCATAAATGGACATGTTTAAGAGCATAAACGGACACGCTAGTTTTTACAATTGCCGTGTAATATCAAGCGATAGAATAAAAACGATAAACGACGAGACACAACACATGGAAATCGCACAGTCATTACAACAGATTCAATCTTCATACATTCGGGAGATCCTCGCAGCCGCAAGTGATCCAAATGTCATCTCATTGGCCGGTGGTTTACCGGACGAGAAAACATTCCCAATCGATTTAATGAAGCCAACGCTAGAAAACCTAGCGAACATGCCTGAAGTTTTCCAATACGGCTCTACTGCCGGTTACGGCCCGTTGCTTGACCACCTAACACAAAGCTACCAATTGCCAGAGTCACACACGGTAATGATTTGTACTGGCTCTCAGCAAGGTTTGGATTTGATTGCGCGTGCGTATGTCGATCCAGGTGATGTGGTTGTGATGGAAGCGCCAAGCTACTTAGGTGCGATGCAGGTGTTTGGCCTAGTTCAAGCAAACATTGCGACCGTGTCTCAAACTGAATTTGGCCCGAACCTAGATGAACTGGAAACGTGCTTTGCACAGCAATCACCGAAGATGTTCTATGCCGTGCCTGATTTCCACAACCCAACCGGCGTGTGCTGGGCAACAGAAACTCGTCAAAAAGTCGCTGAGCTGTGTATCAAATACAACGTGGCATTCATTGAAGATGCACCATATCGTGAGCTGCGTTTCACAGGTACAGAACTGCCGTTGGTTTCTTCGTTCTGCCCTGATAACTCTATCGTTCTTCGTTCATTCTCTAAGATTGCATCGCCAGGTCTACGTATTGGCGCGGTAACAGGTAAACGCAGCTACCTTGAACCACTGATCAAAGTGAAGCAAGGCGCGGATTTACACTCAAGTGTACCCATGCAAGCACTGCTTGTTGGTCTTCTAAAACATGAAGACTTTGGCGTACACATGGAGAACATTCGCACTCTGTACAAGTCTCGTTATGAAGTGCTGTTCTCAGAGCTAGAGAAACAACTGCCTGCAGATTGCGTGTTAAAAGCCGTCGATGGCGGGATGTTCATTTGGGTTGAGATCCCAGAGTGCGACACCTTCGAACTGGCGAAAACCTTGCTATCGAATGGCGTAGCGGTTGTACCAAGTCCAGTATTTTATCCAAAGGCCGATGAAGCGAAAGCCGCACTGCGCCTAAACTTCACTAACGCCAACCCAGAAGAGTTGACTGAAGCGGTGAAACGCTTAGCTGAAGTACTTAACCAAGCGTAATCACCGATTAAGTAAAACGGACTAGATACCAAGGCCCTGCTGTATTGTTACAGCAGGGCCTTTTTGGTTTGGGAATACGTGTTGTAATTCGAAGCAGATAAAACGGTTTCATTGCATTTTCTAGCCCATAAACCACACAAATAGAAATGATAAATAGCCCTACTTTTGGTTGGTTTTTGTCCATCCTTGGCTTGGTTATACTGCGGCGGATTTTAATAAGCCAATATGAGCAAACCTGAGTGAATTAAACTCAGTCTGCATCATAAAAGGCAACCGCTCTGGATTTACGTTCCAGCTCGCAGAAAGGAAAAACCATGTCTCAATATGTTGTATGTGCTCTGTATAAATTCGTAGCACTTGATGATTACCAAGAAATTCGCCAGCCACTCACTGACGTGTTAGAAGCCAACCAAATCCGCGGTACTTTGCTACTTGCGAGTGAAGGTATCAACGGTACCGTTGCAGGTAAGCGCGAATCTATCGACGCTCTTCTTAAATGGTTCAAACAAGATTCTCGCTTGGCGGATGTTGTTTACAAAGAGTCGTTCAACGAAGAACAACCATTCAACCGCACCAAAGTTAAGCTTAAGAAAGAGATCGTAACCATGGGCGTTGAGGGTATCGACCCACGCCATGTTGTCGGCACTTACGTGAAACCAAACGAATGGAATGCACTGATTTCTGATCCAGATGTGATTCTGGTTGATACTCGTAACGACTACGAAGTGGACATCGGCACCTTCAAAAATGCCGAAAACCCAAACACAGAAACCTTCCGTGAATTCCCTCAGTACGTTGAAGACAACCTTGATCCTAAGAAACACAAGAAAGTCGCGATGTTCTGTACTGGCGGTATTCGTTGCGAAAAATCAACAGCCTACATGAAAGAGCAAGGCTTTGATGAAGTTTACCACCTTGAAGGCGGCATTCTTAAGTACCTAGAAGAAGTACCAGAAGAAGAGAGCATGTGGGAAGGAGACTGCTACGTATTTGACGGTCGTGTTGCAGTAAACCACCAGCTAGAAAAGAGCGGTTACGATGTGTGTAACGCGTGTCGTTTGCCAATCACTGACGAAGACAAAGCCTCTGAACACTTCGAGAAAGGCGTAAGCTGCCCTAAGTGTATTGATAAGCACAGCGACGAGCAGAAAGCCCGTTTCCGCGAACGTGAAAAGCAAGTTCAACTGTCGAATGCTCGTGGCGAAACCCACGTAGGCGGTGAAGCTGCTCACCTTATCGAGCAACGTAAGAAAGAGAAGCTTGCACACAAAGAGCAGCAACGCTCTGGCAAGAAAGCAAAGTAAACTTTCTGCTTTAAACTCTTATAGTTCTAAATATATAACTATAAATAGTTAGCTATATACATACAAAAGGGCGCAAGTTCGAGGATAATCCTACGAGTTTACGCCCTTTTTTGATCGCTTTACGGCTTTGTGTTTTGAACCACATTTCTTTCGAAAAATTACTTCTATACTGTTAATAATTCGACTAGAGAGGAAGTGCCAATGCTCAATGAAAACCATGCCTTTATCTTAGATTTCCCAGATCTTAAATTAGACATTGTTCAGCTCAACCACGACGACGAAAAATTCAAAGCAGACATGCAGAAATACCACCAACTAGACTACGACATCCGTCAGCTAGAAATCTCTGGCAGCCCTATCGATGACGACAGCATGCACAACCTCAAAGTAGAACGCATGGAGCTAAAAGACTCGCTACACAAACAACTCACACGCCATCACGCGCTTAAGATCGTATAACAACTCATATGCTAGTGTGGCTAACTTAGCCACACTACTCTCCTTCTCAATGGGTTCATTTTTTGTAATCGAAACTACCTGCTACCCAACCTAATTATCTACTGAGAAATCTAAGTAAGTACTGAATTGAAGCCCATCATCTTGAGTTTCAAAACTCCAACCCATTCGCTCACAAATTCGTTGCACAATCACTAGGCCACAACCATAGCCAGCATTGTAAGTCTCGTTGCCATCATGACGGTTAGTGATCACTAATTGAGAACCTGTCACCACAATTCCAACATCGCCAATACTGTAGCTAAACGCATTTTTAATTAAGTTATTCAATACAATAGTAATAAAGCTCTCTGGCGCATACACAGTGACAGTCTCTTTGACGTCCAGATCATAACTCGCATCCTGCTTGGCAAACAAAGGCGCCATTTCAAGCAACTGATTCTGAACTTCGACTGCCAAGTCATAGTGACCGAAATAATGCTCATCGATACTCTCTTTACCAAGCAGCAAAAACATCTCAGTCAGCACTCGCATCTGTTCACTCGCTTCTTGCAAGCGATTAATCGCTTTTAACGCAACAGGAGGTTGATTGGGTACTTTAGTTAGCAGCTCTGCCGACCCTTTTATCACCATTATCAGGGTTCTAAGTTCATGAGAAGCAAATCGATTGAACTCTTCTTCCCGCTGAAAAAAACCTGAAATATGATTCTTCGAATCTAAAAGTGTTTGCTCAATATGTCGTGTTTCAGCGTAAGATGTCTCAACTTCAAAACTTGGCTGCTCAGGGTGCATTTGCCCTATTTTCTTTTCTATTTGATTAAGTGGCCTCGACAGCGAGCGTACAACATAGATCCCATACAGAACCATGAAGATGGAGGTTAAGCCACCTAGTATGAGGGTGTAGTTGTGGAGGCTCCTTTCATACTCGTCGAGGTAGTCGTCGGCGTCATCTTGAAACAAGATATACATCAGCCCTTTGCCTGACGGGTGTTCGAATACGTAAAAATGTTTATCTTCTGTACCTAACAGATGTTCATAGAAGCCGGGCTCTTTGTATCGAGCTAACCAATTGGGCAGTTCACTTTCGCTCCAATAGGTTGAAAACTCATTTTCATTCGGCAACAACGCATCTTCGCCAAGCGACTGATATTCAGACGTATAACGGTTAGCTTCAGTGTCTAGCCAGTGATGGAGGCTGATCACTTCCATCTGGTTTTCAGCGATATAAATAACTGTCCAGAAAAGCCCGAACATGACCAAGGTCATCAAGCCAAAGCTGCGACGGATTTTTCGGTAGATGCTCGGGTAATCGCCGTGGCTTGAGCCGTTATGCTTTGAGTCGGTAACCTTGTCCATGAATAGTCTCTAATCGTGAATGTTCAAACCCTTTATCGAGCGCGTTACGCAGGCCATAGATATGACTTCGAAGTGCATCACTGCTTGGCGATTCATCCCCCCAAACGGAATCAATCACTTCAGTTCTTGAAACAATCGCTGGCGCGTGTCGCATAAGGACTTTTAGTATTTTTAACTGGATTCGACTCAACTTAATTAGCCTACCTTCTCGGTATACCTCGTCGGTCTGCGAGTTGAGAGAGATATCGGCAAAACTCAGCTTTCCGATATCTTGGCGTGGTCCTCGGCTTGCCAATGCGTTGAGCCTTAAACTGAGCTCTTGCATTGCGAAAGGCTTAACCAAGTAATCATCTCCGCCCGCTTGAAAGGCAGCGATTTTGTCGTCCAACCTATCTTTAGCGGTTAAAAATAGAATTGGCGTAGGGCACTGCACCTCTTCTCTTAACTTTCTAACAGCGGAGATGCCGTCTAATTTAGGCATCATTATGTCCATGATAATCACGTCATAATGATTCTCAGACGCTAACTTTAACGCCGCTTCTCCATGATAAGCACAATCGATCACCATCCCTTCTAACTCTAGGTAATCGGCAATGGTTTCTGCAACATTGTGGCTGTCATCAACGATCAAAACTTTCATCGATTTATTTCACCTTTCTTCACGAGTGCTTCACGTTTGAGTTTATAAGATACACCCTCAATAAACCAAATAAAGAGTATATAGATGAAAAAGTTAGCGCTGATTTCGGTTGTCGGTTTAATTCTAACTGGCTGTGGCGGTAGTGACAGCAATAGCAATGGAAGCAACGATAACAACACGCAAGCTCCATCAGCAATTCAAGGTACCATTGACTCTGTTTCTGGCAACACCATTGTTGTAAATGGCTATAGCTATCAAGTAGACAGCGCCACTTACGCGGGTGAGGACGTGGCTATTGCAGACTTAGAAAAGAACATGATGGTCTCTATTTCATCTAATGCTCGTAGCGCTTCAGCTCACACTGGCGGGGCTCAAGTTGGTCTTGAACCGACCATCGTTGGTCTTATTTCAGACACCAACCACAATAATGGCACATTTAAAGTCAATGGCATCGCATTGACCTTTACAGATCTGTCACGTGAAATTGAAAATGGCGATTGGGTTATGGTCTCTTCTTTACCAACAGCGAATGCAGGTTACAAAGTACTTTCTGTTGTTAAGTTTGAGCACTCTAACTTAACTGAATCCGTTGAAGTTGAAGGGCTAATAAGCGATTTAAATGAATCGACTTTCAAACTTGGTGCTAATCTAAGTGTTGATTATTCAATTGCCCACATCGACAACGATGACAGCAGCAATGGATTATCTAACGGTCTTTGGGTTGAAGTGACAGGCTCAATGGCAGGCTCTGTATTGAAAGCAGATGAAGTGGAAGTCGAAGGTTTTGATGAGATCGATAATGATACAGAAATTGAAGGCATTATTACTTGGGTAGCGAACGACAAATCATCATTTGATTTAAGCTACAAAGGTCGCTTTCTTGTCAATGACAATACTCGTTACGAAGACGGCAACAAGTCAAATTTAACTGTAGGTACAGAAATTGAAGTAACAACGAAACAAGCTAACGGCGAAAATGTTGCTACCGAAATCGAATTTGAACACAACGATGATTCACAAGATTGGAATGATAATGACGTTGATTTTGAAGGTGAAGTTCAGAGCACCAATGACGAAGCATTGAGCTTTGTTATTCAAACGTTCTCTGGCAATCAAACTATCTACGTTAACCAAAATACTCGCTATGAAGATGGTCTAAGTTTCGATACGTTACATGGTCAACGTATTGAGGCAGAATCTTACAAGGTTAATAACCAGTACATAGCAAGCGAAATCGAAGCAGAAGACAACGACTAACGCATAGAACATCCTTGTTAGTTAATTCAGAAGCCATGCTCTACGCATGGCTTTTTTGCATCAAAATATTCCAAACGACAGATGAAAACTACCTTTTTAATTATGTTACTGTTTGCTTATTAAAAGGCGTTTGATAAGGAAGCAAGCAGAGTGGTAATAAAAGAAGAGAATATACAACTCCGACTCGTTCCAAGTTCCGAATTCGAAGAACTGTTTGCGTTTGTTAAGCAGGGGCTTTTCATACACGTAGATAACGTTTTCGGCTGGGAGGACGACTTCCAACGTAAGCGACTTTTAAACGATTACCATCCCTCTTGGTTTCATTGGATATACCATAAAAACGAAAGAGTCGGACTCGTCTGCTTTAAGCCTTACGGAAACACCTATCATATTCATCTGCTGATCATTTCCCCTCAATACCAAGGTCAGTCTCTTGGTAAAAAAGCCATGTTACTCATCCACAACAAAGCCCATCAAGAACAACGAAACCAAGTCACTCTGTCGAGCTTTAGAAGTAACACTCGCGCCATCAGTTTTTATCAGGCACTTGGCTATCAAATTGTTGATGACAGTGATGCTCACTTTATCACCTTAGCTGCAAAAGTTTATAAAATACAACTAGATATATAATAATTACAATTGATAAGTATGTAAATTACAAGTACCAAACATTCACCAGAGATATCACTCGCATATATAACTCCACTAGTTAGATATGTCTCTAGAATAAATACTCCGGCTATTTCCACCACATTCCGCTTTGATACATTTCTCATCAATGGCATTCAATTTATAAATAGTCATATTTATCAATGACATTCTGCCAATTGATTCCAGAGTAGTAAATTTTTATCAATAACTTAATAGGAGAACTAACATGAATGGTCAACGTTCACTGTTAGCAGTGGCAATAGCCCTAGGGATAGCAGGATGTGGTAGCGACAGTTCAAATAGCTCCACAACTGATACTGGCGGTTCAACAGCAACTTCAGCGTCTTTAACAGCAAAGGCCGCTGATGGCTATTTGGTAGGAGCCAATGCGTGTTTGGATCTAAACAGTAATAAAGTTTGTGATAAGGATGAGCCAAGTGCCGTAACGGGTGACGATGGTTCGTTTACAATTGATAATCTAACTCAAGAACAACTTGAACAAGGTACTCTGTTGATCGAAGTGGTTGCCGGACAAACCATCGATACCGATAACCCAGGTGTCGTTCTAAGCAAGAGCTATCGCTTAACTGCACCACCAAAATCCGCATTTATTAGCCCATTAACGACTCTGATTCAAAATGAAATAGAGAGTGGTTCTTCGTTAGAAGAAGCTAAAACAGCTATTCAAGAGAAGTTGGGGACAACTCTCGATTTAACGCAAGATTATATCGAAGCCAAAAACAATAACGACTTAGCCGATACACAAAAAGCGGCTTTTGAAAACCTACACCGCGTTGCTCAAGTTACCGCTTCAGTCATGGCAGAGAACACGGATGCGCTATCAGAAACAGCAGCGGGCGCCGGTATTTCTGTCGAAGCACTCACCGCATTAATTAATGAAGAAGTCACTCGAGTCCTCGAGGAAGTCGTAAAAAATATTGAAGCAGCTGGAGATAACTTCAACCCAAGCGATATTGCTGGCAGTATTAATCGCGATCACATCGCCATTGATGACTCTAATCTCGAAGATAAAATTAAAGAAAATGAGGCAAATAAAGGCTCTAAGCAAGCCGACCTCGCGAAGCTTATCAAAACAGACGGTATCAATTGGTTTGGCGGCGATAATGACACTGGCAAAGATTTAGTAGTTGCCTATGGAACATTGAAGTCTGATGCAGATAACTCAGTTACCGATACCAGTTATATTTATGATTACTTTGCTGAGCAATTTGTTGAGTTTGAATATACCCCTGACACAAATAGCATGGTGTTAGGACAAAACGGTTGGGAAGCGAGCGATGATACCTTAACCAGCATTAAGCCGAACGAAGACGGCAGCTTAACTCTAGAATCTAGAAGCTCGATTTTTAGTGAAGTTGCTAGCGCCAAGCAATTAGATATCAGTGGGCTCAATGTTCGTTCAATCATGGATCAAACGGATGATGAGAACGTTTGGTCTAACATTATGCCAGTAGGTTTAAAATTCCCTGACAACACAACCGCATATAAATTGTCTGTAGAAGACATCAGCGACAACATTTATACCTTTTACAAGGGGGATTGGTGTGCTGAGTATAGCCCTGACCGCTATGAGGCACTCAATAACTCGTGCAACGGCATTAGCGCCTTTAAGAATGGCAGCGATACATGGCTTGCCACTTTGGCATCGACCATTGCTGACGATGAATCAGACCGTCATGACACAGCGTCTAACAATCATGCAGACTTAATCCCAATGGCAGGCATGGAAAGTGCTGAAATATTTGCACAGCTGCTTTCTAACGGCACCGTGGTTTATTATTCAAGAGCGTGGAATTTAGATTCTACATTCTCCAAATTGTCAGAACTCGGTTCGTGGAAAGATGAATCCGTAAATGGCGAGGTATTACGTCAAGTTACGATCCCTGAATCTATCCACTCGCAAGCTACATGGTCTAACTACCAAAAAGAAGATAACTCCGCTTACTTGTCTGTAGTCGAAGGCTTTGTACGTATTACCTTCAAAGAGATCGAAGAAGCTAGTAGTGAGGCTTATATCTTTGACGAAGCAACTAAACAGTTCATTTTGGATAACGCATTAACGCCACAGCCTCTGCATCCTCTGAACCTACAAGCTTGTCTCGACTCACTGCCGGATGCTCAGTTCATCGCTACAGCTAATGACGTTACGGTTTACGATGTGCAACGCACACCTATGTGGGAGCCGGAAGCAGTAACACAGAACCTAACTTATGAGTTTACCTACTTGGGTGACACTTTCTCTTGGCTGAATGATGTTACGTTAGTCACCGGACTTCCAAGTTGGATTTCTAACTTAGCAGGTAGCCTAGAAAAGACGCGTATCGATATAAAAGATTCGCAAGGTGTTTTAATGGGGTATGAGTATTCATATAGCTCTGAAGATCACTATCTAGGTCAAGAGGGCTTTAACTCTGATGACTCACTAGGCTGGGGTTCGGCTAAGGCTGTGTTGCCACTGGCAATTGCTGATAATCAAAAGATTATCAATCAAGTGGTAGATTTCGGTACCTCAACCAATGCACCGCTAACATCACAATATGACTATGAGTATGACGAAGTCAGTGGTGAATTCATTGGGATTGAGTCTCCTGGATTAAGGACTGTATCTGTAGAAACGTCATTAGATGAAATTATCAACGGACGACCTTACTTTCTACCCACCTTCAACTACCAAGAAACATACTTAGGTAAAGAAGAAGTCACTGTACCTGCTGGTACCTTTGATGCATGTAAAGTAGAAAGTGAAACACAATTTGAAAATGACGGACCTCGTGACACTCAAACTGCTTGGCTTACAAACCGAGGATCTATTAAGTCCATTCGAGAGGAACAATCTTGGAGTATGTCGATTAATATGGAAGCAACAAGCTTGCCGACTATTAAGTAATCGATAGGCAACATGAACAAGCCAATATGAATTTGGCTTGTTCATTCTTCCATTAGCCCTTTAAGCCAACATCTTC
Organism: Vibrio sp. 10N.247.311.14; assembly: GCF_041467715.1. Lineage (NCBI taxonomy): Bacteria > Pseudomonadati > Pseudomonadota > Gammaproteobacteria > Vibrionales > Vibrionaceae > Vibrio > Vibrio sp. 10N.247.311.14. The sequence continues at coordinate 22,548 of NZ_JBFSVE010000024.1, read as the reverse complement.
ATTCGCAAAACTTGATAGCAATTCCAGCTGAGCACTCACTTAATTAAACGCTCTGGCAACACAGCCATTACTGCTCAGTACATAATGACCAATATAAGCTGGGATAAATACCGATTGCCCTTTGGTGAGTGTCAGGTGCTCGCCTTTCTGACTCATTAGCGATAAATCATCATCGATTGCCATTAAGATTTCAGCGCCGCTTGTGATGACTTCTTCTTGCTGAGGGCGATGAAAAATATTGAAATCAAAGTCACTAACTGGGATATCATAGCGATCACATTGACCTAACTTTGAAGGTGCTAACAACAAGCGTTCGAACGGGATTGGTGTAAACTCTGTGCAGGCAACCAACTCAGCGACATCAATGTGTTTTGGCGTTAAGCCAGCTCGCAGCACATTGTCTGAATTGGCCATAATCTCGAGCCCAGTCCCCTTGATGTATGCGTGCGGAGTGTTTGCATTCAAATACATCGCTTCACCCGGCCGTAGTGTGATCAAGTTAAGCAGCAGAACGCAAAACAAACCGATATCATTCGGGTACTGGTGGCTAAGCTCAGTAACCAAAGCAAACTCAGATTGACCTTGGTGAGCGGCTGCGTAAGCCAGAAGTTGCTCTAATGCTCGGTGTTTACGTTGGTCGTCCAGAGTTAATAAATCACGGAAAAACGCCTCTAAACCTAGAGAATCAAGGTGGTTGCCAAACTCTTCAACTAAACCAGCCAGCTCGCTCGAATTCAACTTTCTGAACAACCCTAATATTTCATCGAATTCTCGAAAGCCATTCATTGCTTGATATTCAGTGATCGCGTAAACCAATTCAGGTTTGTGGTTAGAGTCTTTGTAATTACGATGTCCTGCGGTCAGAGGAATGCTTGCTTGCTCTTCTCTCGCAAAGCCAATTTCGGCTTGACGCTTGTTTGGATGAACCTGAACCGATAGTGCCTTTTCTGCTGCCAAGATCTTAAACAAGAACGGCAATTCACCGAACTCCTGCGCAATATCGCTTGATAGATAGGCCGGTTTATTCTTGTTAATCAGCTCAGAGAGAGGCACCAAGTGCTGGTCAAGCTTAACCATTGAGCAACCTTTTGGATGCGCTCCCATCCAAACTTCCGCTTGCGGCTCTTGTGACTCATTCTGAAAGCCAAACAGTTCACGTATCGAAGAAATGCTCCCCCATGCATAATTTTGGATGGTGTTTTCCATTGGGAAAAATGAGTGTTCTGAGAGGTGGCTGAGTGACATGGCGTTTTCCGTAGTGAGCCCTTTGAACACAATTCAGAGAGCTGATTTCTAATAACGTAAATAATTAGAAAGACTACAGAGCTCGGCTAGAACCCACATGAGATGAGGTCTTAGACGCAATAGGAAAAATTCTTAGAAACAGGTGAGACCGATGAAAAGCGTGAAAATAGTCACATTTGAATATCACGAGTAGAAAGCGCTGAGAATAAGATAGCGGCTTGTATCGCACTGATTACAGCAGCGATACAAGCATCTGAATACAAACACTAGTGACTATCTTGTTATCGTTCCTTAAAAACCAGAGCGAGCTTCTGCACTTTTCTGAGGTGATTGAGCTTGTAGGAAAGGCAGTAACAGCAAGCCAATAACGGCCGCACAAGTAGAGATGGTAATGAAGAACCCACTCCAGCCGTAAGCTTCTAGAACGAGCGCTAATGGGTAACCAGAAAGTGCTGCTCCCATATAAGCAAACAAGCCAACAAAACCTGTCGCCGCCCCGGCAGAGTCTTTATGTGAACATTCCGCCGCCGCCATGCCAATAAGCATTTGAGGGCCAAAAACAAAAAAGCCAACGCAGAATAGCCCAGCCGCTTGAAACACAAAGTTGGTTAAAGGCATAAGCCATAAAGCCGATACCGAGAGGAAGATACCAATCGCAAACAGGATGTTCATCGGGCCACGGTTGCCACCAAACAGTCTATCCGATCCCCATCCAGCAACAAGTGAACCAACGAAGCCGCCAATCTCAAACAGAGACAAAGCAGCATTTGCGTTGATCAAACTGTAATGATGTTCTTCGGTGAGATATAAATTACCCCAATCGTTGACGGCCGTTCTGACGATGTAAACCAGCACATAGCTAAAGGCGAGCAACCAAATGTACTTGTTACTGAACACGTAAGTTTTCAAGATCTCTCGATAGCTTAACCCTTGCCCATGGTTCTCTTGCGCCAACTCTAGATGATCATTGCGCCACTTCCCTACCGTCGGAAGTCCCATGGTGGTCGGCTTATCACGTAAGCGCCAGCAAACGATAAGACCGATAAATACACCTATCACACCCGGCCAGATAAACCCAGCTCGCCAACTGAATTGCAGCGTTAGATAACCCACGAGAATAGGAATTAGCGCCCCACCAACGTTATGGGCTGTATTCCAGATTGCCCAACGGAATCCTCTTTCGGAGCGAGAATACCAAGTCGTCAATAACTTAGAACACGATGGCCAGCCCCAACCTTGGAACCATGCATTAAGCACCCAAAGCGAGATAAAAGCCGCCAACGAACTAGAAAAACCAAACGCGATATTGATCAAACCTGTCGCGATTAGGCCGAGCCCCATGAAGTAACGCGGGTTCGACCGATCCGATATCGTGCCTGATATAAATTTCGATAAGCCATAAGAAAGATAAAAGAGCGTGCCAATTAAGCCGATATCACCTTTGTCCAAGCCAAGGTCGGTGATCATGGCTGGCGCGGCATAATTAAAGGTTTTACGAGTAAAGTAAAAACCCGCATAGCCGACATACATTCCTATCATGATATGGAGGCGCCAGTAGCGATAACTCTGATTGATCTCATCATCAGTTAGAGCATCACTCTTTGACGTTGTTGAGCGCAGAAATCCAAACATATTCGTTCTCACACTTTAGGTAATGTAACGCTGATATTGGTACCCGAAGATGAGCCATTAGCGTTGATTGTCATCTTGCCGCCGAGCGCCTGAACACGCTCTTGCATACCACGAACCCCCATTCCTTTGAGAAGGTCTTGCGCTGTAAAACCAACGCCATTGTCTGAGATCCGAAGATAAGCCAGATCATCTAGAATCAGTTCAATTCTGATTTCGCTCGCGTTGGCGTATTTAGAGGCATTGTTTAGAGATTCTTGGCACAGCCTGAAGATAGTGACCTTGAGCGTGTCACTCAAACACGAGTAATCACCCTGCCAATTTAACTGGATATCAACGCCGTGATCCGAAAACTCCATCTCTCGAATAAGCTGTTCCACGGAATCTTTTAGGTCAAGATCGTCCAACATCTTAGGTCTTAGTTTTGTAAGTAGACGTTTGGTGGTGTCATAAACATTCAAAGACAATGACTCAATCGTCCCCGCACAGCGAACGCTCATCTCTGCCGCATCGACACGTTTAATAATGCTTGCCTGCGTACGAATTGCCGTGATGTTTTGGCCAATTTCATCATGCAGCTCACGCGCAATATCACGACGAACCGACTCTTCAGCTGTTATTAGCTGGCGTGAAAGGTTTTGGTTTCTGGAAAGCTCACTGCGCAATTTGGAGTTGAGATCTTTCTGCTTTTGAACCGCAAGGCCCAGCAATATACCGGTAATAGTTTGAGCCGATAGAGACAAGAGTAAGTCGGTAATTTCGAGTTTAGACGTACCGCTATGAGCAGCAATCAGCGCAACACTGTTTAACAGGGTCGCGAGTAAAGCGCCTTGCCATCCGTAACGAACAGCGAGCAAGATAATAGGGATCGCCATACAGAATGGGGCAAAGCGCCTTAGCTCATCAGGCAAACTGGTTTGTATCAAAATACTGGCGACCAACAAGACGCTATATAAAGCGATGTGACGGATTTTGAACTCTACAACATTATGGATTAAGTAAGAGCCCAGTGGTGACCACTTGTTTTGGAATAGATAGTTCCAGACTAGATAACACATCGGCACCAGCATCAGTCCGCCAGTAATACTCACCAACCACACCATGTAAACAGCCGGAACATGAGAACCCACAACGGCAACATTAATGAATGCTGTGACCATGATTAAGCTCGCCATCACTAACAAGTGACGATTTTGATCACCAGAATAATAACGCTTGGCAATTAGAGTGGCAGAAATACTCAACCCACTGGCGATGAGTATCGTCAGCCATTGAGGTTCATCAAGTAGCAGAGCTAAAGCAATCGCAAGCCCCCACTCTGCAATATAGATAGCGGGCCAATAGTGAGTGCGAGTGTGCAGCGTCATTCCCAATCGAAGTGAAAACGGGAAAAGCAGAATGGCTAACTCAGGGTCATTAATGAAATAGAAGGCAATAACCCATAAACAGAACCATGCACAGCCAGCCATAAAAACCCCACACAGGGAGGTGGCTAGATAGGAACGCATTAGTACTGGTCTTGTGTGAACAATTTAGCTAACTCGACGTTGTTCTTAACATTGAGTTTGTCCATCGCATTGGCACGGTGTACATGCACCGTTTTATGGCTAACCCCTAGCTCTACGGCAATAGATTTTACATCGAGCCCTGTCGCCAATAACTGACACACTTCGCTTTCTCTGCGGGTGAGCTGATTTAAAGAGGCTTTATTCTTCATGGGCGTCGCAAGCTTTATGGCGATATCGGGCGTGAGATAACAGCCACCATTTGCGCTCGTGTGTACGGCTTGGATTAACTCATCAGGGCTACAGCGCTTGCTGAGATAACCTTTGGCTCCTAACTCTAATGACTTCTCAACCATCGCCGGAGAGTCATGTACGCTCAGCATGATACTGGCAATGCCTGATGGAATCTCTTCCAATAAGCTCAGGCCACTTTCATCCTGCATTGAAATATCCAAGATAACGACATCAGGGTGACAACTTGGCAATCCGAGGCGCGCTTCTGCCGCAGAGTTAAATTCACCCACGACCGTAATATCAGTTTCAAGACTGAGTAATTGAGCAAAGCCCGAACGAACAATGACGTGGTCATCAACAAGCGCAACATTAATCATGATATTAACCAGAATTAAGAGTAAGAAAGAAAAATAGCCCCGACAGGAGCTATTTAATATTAAGTTTATTGATAGAGATGATACTGAATCGAACTAGCGATTGGTATGATCTCACGTGCTTTAATCAAATAAAGCACGTGATAATAATTACGCGTTTTGAGCCGCTAGGTGCATCTTCTTCGCGTGACGAATTTTCTTCTCTTCCGCAACCGCAACGAATAGCAATAACACGATACAAATGGCAGCTGACGTATCGAGTGCTGCGAATGTCCCTTTCCAACCCGTTAAGCCAAAAATTGGCGTTCCATCCGCAATCATACCTAGGCCAAGTTTGGCAAAGCTGTCACCAATTAAGTAAGCAAATGTACCTTTCACGCCATCCGCAACGCTGATTGCTTTCTTAGGCACGAAACCTACTGCAGCAACACCAATCAGCAACTGAGGACCAAATACTAGGAAACCAAGCACAAACAGTGATGCTAGGTACATGAACTCACTGGTTGCATGCTGGTAGAACTCTAGCGAAACGATAATCAGGCCAAGCGATACACAAGCAACCAAAGCACGGCGTCCGTTCGCAAGGTCTGACAGATAACCCCACATTAACGTACCGACCAGTGCACCAACCTCAAACAGAGTGAAGCCTGAAATCGCGGTTTCTTTTGATAGACCTAGCTCTTGATACGCATAAACGGTAGACCATTGATCGATACCGATACGAACAATGTATAAGAAGATATTCGCGAAGCAGAGCAACCAGATCACTTTGTTTTTCAGGATGTATTCAACAAAGATCTCTTTCTTAGTCATTTGATTTTCTTCAGCAGCCGTATCTTCTTCGCTGACTTCTTCATCAAACAACTCTTCAACCGTACCTAGACCATAGGCTTCTGGAGAGTCATTACCAAAGCGCATACCAATAAAGCCAACCACAATCGCAATGATTGATGGGAACACGAACATACCGATCACGTTGCCATCAAAAAGGTAGTTAGCACCGAACAGAGCAACACCAGCGGCACCTGCGCCACCCACGTTGTGCGACATATTCCAAAGGCCTAAATAAGAACCACGCTTGTTACGAGGCGTCCATTTAGTGATGGTCGAGTAGCTTGAAGGACCGCCGGTACTTTGGAAGAAACCACTCAACGCATAGAAGGCAACCATCAAGAATAAGCTAGCACTGCCACCGCCCATACTGAAGCTGAAGCCCAACATAGCGATACCAGAAAGGACAAGCATGAATGGCAGGAACTGCTTGGTGTTTTTACCATCGGCATAATAGGAAACGACGGTTTTACCGATACCGTAAGTGATAGAGAAACCCAGACCGATAAGACCTAGATCCGTCATCGATAATCCATAAGTAGAAATCATGTCGTTTTGCGCGACATTGAAGTTCTTACGGATCAAATACATGGTTAGATAACCAATGAACACGACGAGGTAAGATTGTAGGAATGGTTTAAACCACATTTTTCTTCTAGTTTCGACCGGAAGATCCAGCGTCGGTTTTCGAACCTGATCTAGGAACTTTAACATTGTGAACTCTCTTATTTTTTGTGAGGTCTGCACGGCATAATTGCGGCCATACATTGTTTGTTATTTGACAGGGAAATAATAAGGAGTCTAAAAATCGACCGCATGAGAGAGGGTCTTAGAATAACTAGGCAAAATTCTTAGTTCAGAATTGGGAGTCAAGAAAGCGTGAACAGCATCACTTTGTTTACGGTCTGTTATGGATTGATATTACGATAACAAAAGTCACTCATTTCAGGGCTGACGAACCTTGTAAATAAACAGAAACGAGTGGATTACTTCACTAAAAAAACACCAGTATCGGTTCATCACCATAAAACTCCATGGTCATGGTGTGTCCGATACTGGTTCAGCATTCATTCTGATTAAAATAGATTCAATAGGCTTGTTACGTTTCGCGTGAATCGTACTACAGTCGCTTGCCGCTACCGTCTTCCCACATTACTTCACATTCATCTTTGATGGCAGCTTTTAATAATTCAACCAGTGGGAACGCTCGACTACCGATATTAACAGGCGCTTCAACCACCTCTTCTTCATTGTCGTCATCAGTATTTTCATGCTCTACGGACTTGCTCTGCTCTGCTGCAATAGCAGCACGTAGATTATCCAGAGCTTGAGGAACCTCTGAAGCATCCATAGCACCTGGGATGGAGCCGCTATGCCCAAGCATCTTGATGAACTGGAGGCCGACTTCACCAAACATCGTGACACTAGCATGAGCTTTACAACTAAAGGTAATTAACATAATGAGCCTTTCTTAATTTTGGTCGTTTACAAACTATGTGGAGTAACTCTCTGGAAAGCAAGTAGATAAACATCAAACAACGGTTACAAGTTTGATGCTTAAATCTAATCTTCTAGAGATGACCAGCACCATCGGTGATATACATCACTATTTGGAATTGATTGAACAGCCTTTCATATGAAACCTTGATAGTAGTCACACTAAATAGACATCTAAGCCTCTGCATAGCTTGTTATTTAATCTACTATTAACACCATTATCAAAAACTTTGGCACAGATCACATGAAAAGGCTCGTCGGCAGGCACCTAGAAGAAATGGCGGACATACGATCCACCCGCAAGCAAAAAATTGTCCACTCCTTTTCACTGACTGCCGCTGCGTTATTCATTTTCTATACTTGGGCTTACTTCGAAGGCGAGCATTACACGCTGTCAATATTCGAATTGTGCTTCGCCATCATTGCCATTTCTAACGCTTTATATGTAAGAAAAGTCATCAATCCTGAGTATTCCGAATTGATTCTGAGTGGTGTTCTTCTAGTTCAGGGCGTCATCCTATTCTTGTACAGTCACGCCATCCCAGATCGCATCCTCTGGCTCTACCCAATTCTGGCCGCGGTCATTTTCATTAATGATTTCAGAATTGGCATAATCTTCAGCACCTCGTTTTGCCTGTTCATCAGCACCTTGATTACAGCAATGCCCAACAATTTTTCTTTACCATTTAACAGCACACACAGATTTTTCCTTAGCTTATTTACCATGAGCTTGGTGTGCCACACATCCGCCTATTACTACACAAAAGCCGTCAGTTATATTCAACGCCTGTATAAAGAAGGCATTGAAGATCTCGCTTACAGAGATCAGTTAACCGGCTTGGCAAACCGTTGGAGCTTTGAACGCTGGGCGACAGAAAAACTAGCCACCGTGGATAGTGAGCGATCACTTACGGCATTGGTCTTTTTGGATATAGATGACTTTAAAGGCATTAACGACAGCTACGGGCACGATGTGGGAGACAGTGTCTTACAGCATTTTGCCAATCGCTTGAGCAACAACATTCGAACCAGAGACAGAAAAAGCCATGAATACGATTATTCCATCGCGCGCTTTGCTGGAGACGAGTTTGTTCTGATGCTCTACGATGTGCCAACTCGTAAAGATCTAGACGGCATTCTAGATAGGATCTGCGGGCTGTTCGAAAGCGGCTGCCAAACAAACGAGAGAATCAAGGAATTGACGCTAAGTGTTGGGGTTGCTTTATACCCACAAGACGCCCAAGAATTACATGAGCTGACGAGATGTGCTGATAAAGCGATGTATGTCGCCAAGCATTCAGGGAAAAACCGATACGCTTATTATCACGACAACCCAGTATCGACCCTGATAGAAGAACTACCAACGAGCCTTGTTAGCTCAGCACCGGATTCATCTGAACTTGAAGATTGCTTTGAAGCGCAGGTCGAAGGGAACAATGTTACGCTATTAAAAACGCGCCAACGCTAGCCATTCCTATAACGGAGCGGCGCTGCTAACCTGCAAGGTACATAAGCCAAAGACTCACTAACCCGATCATAATAATCCATATGACTTGACGTGTTCGGTTTGGGTTATTCCCTTTAGGTCGCCTCACCACGGTTTTAAAAGCGGCTTGCTTAGCTGACTGAATAAACGGCGCTTCTATCTCACGTTTTTTCACGCGGCGTTTAACTGCGCTGTTTGCAACCTCTGTAAAGCGCTGGCTTTGCTCCGTTGTAAAGTCGTTATCAAAACCTATCCGACCATGCCTTTCGCCATGTTTTTGCTGAACTGCCATAGCGGCCTCCTTGGCGATATACTCTCTATTGAGTATAGACATAATTTCATATTGTTACCTGTTCAAGATTTTCGAATAAGTCACTCAACGCTGTGCCATCTTCTTTTTAAATCAAATTACATAAACTACAGCTATTCAAGTTTATGAGGGTTTCAAAATGACGAATGTAAGAGCAGTAGATCATGTGATTACAGCACATGCCACCTCAGATGGTGATGGCGTCAAAATCCAACGACTCGCAGGTTTTAATAACGCACGTTTCTCTCCATTTTTAATGATTGATGAACTGAAGTCGGATGAAAGCAAAGACTATGTTGGCGGCTTTCCTCCACATCCTCACCGTGGGATAGAAACGCTCACTTACATGCTCCAAGGTCACTTCCAACACAAAGACCATATGGGGAATGTTGGAGAGCTACGCAGCGGTGGCGCTCAATGGATGGCCGCAGGCCGTGGTGTCATTCACAGCGAAATGCCAATGATGGAAGAAGGTGCGCTGCATGGTTTTCAGATTTGGATAAACCAACCTGCGACACACAAAATGCAGCCAGCTCAGTATCACGATTTCCAAAGTGAAAGCATCGCGGAGCATCAAAGTGAACAAAGTGGTTTGTTAAGAGTGATTGCCGGAGGGTTTGAACTGCACAACCAAACTGACAAGGATTCAGAGGCTTTACGAGCGCAGGGTCCATTACAGAAAACAGGTGTGCCATTAAGCGTTGCGGATTGGCGCTCTCATTCTGGGCAAAAAGTCACGTTAGGGACTAATGTTAATCACAATGCCATGACTTATGTGTACCGAGGCAGTATTAAGATCGGCGACAAAGTCATCAACCAAAGTCAACTTGCCCTGCTCACCAAAGCTGAATTGTTGTCTTTAGAAAGCCTAGAAGATTCAGGTGTACTGATTTTTTCTGGTCAGCCGATTAATGAACCTGTCGTGCACTATGGTCCGTTTGTCATGAACTCGATGGAAGAGATTGAACAGACAATTCAAGACTACAACAACGGTGTGTTTGAGACTTACTGATGTCTTGGCTTTGAGCTTTGAGCTTTGAAGGTTGAAGAGATTTTGCAACGAACAACGATTTGGTCATCCATTTGATGGCTACAAAAACAAGTGACACTATCCACTGCCGGTTACTATCACTTATTTAACCACGCTCCTAGAGCGTGGTTTTCTTCTATTCAATCAGAGACAAACGATGCCCTGATTGAACAAATTTAGATCTGATTACAAGTACTCACACAGGTAAGCCGTCGCTTCTTTTACCTGTAGGTCGAATGAAGAGTCACCCGCAACGTCAAAAGACTCACCAGCTTGGTATGTCGTCCAGTCATCATCGCCAACACGCTTTACAATCAAAGCACCTTTAACAACGGTCATCTTTTCTGGAGCCGCAGTACCGAACGTATACTCACCAACCGCCATTACACCAACACTCACATCAGCACCAGACTGGTTAAACGCTAACGACTTAACGCCACCTTCAAAGTATGTGTTTTCTTTAATCATTGTACTTCCTTGTTATCTTCAAATTGCAATAATTGAGCTCACCGAGTAAGCCTATGCGTAAATTTAGGTGATAATTGTTTTAACCAATTCGAGACTTTCCTACAAGAAATAAATACGCATAGCTTAAGCATTTCTGGAATTCGCTTTCATTGATAACGTAAATACTGAGGAGCAAGGCTAAAAACCACTAACGCAACCAAATTTATTAGAACATTCGATCCTGCTTCTAACTCTTAGAACAATTTTTGCAAACTAAGGTTTTAGTTAATAGAATCTAAAACAATATCAGTCGAAAAATGAAGAGATAATGGCAAAAAAGCCGACTAAAAGCAGAGATCTATTTTCCAACTCGTTACTCTACGGCTTCCTATTAGCTGGCTTTATGGTTGCCCTCACCGCCGGCTATTTTGCTTACCAAGCCCACCAGCAATCTGTCAGCCCAAGCAACGTCTATGGCACATGGATAGAGATTGCGGCGCCACCTTACAACACCGACATCCTGACACTTTCAGAAAACGGTGTGATGATGAATCATCGTCTTATCACTACCTCATTCGATTTTGACGGGAAGATCGTCACGATCAACACTGGCTCTGGAACCACCGTTTACACCATCAGTGGTACTTACGATTCGCCTCGCTTAAAGCGATTAGAGCCAAGCGTACCATCTCAGCAATTTATTAAAGAAGGCTACGAAGATACTGCAATTGGTGATACCCATAGTGTCATGCAACAACGACGTGCTTCCCTAGCTGAGCAATTCAAAAGATAAACCTCCTCTTCTCCTTGCTTCCAGAAGCATTAGCCTACTCGTCGATTGGCCTCGCTCGCTCAACACACTTCACTTTGTGATTCTGCTTCAATTCACAGTATTTTCTTATAGTTTGTCGCACCTTTTCATAACTTCATGTTGTGAATTTTCACTTGTGAGATTTTCCTACTGAAGGATGTTTTATTTTATAAAACATGGACTCAGCATCTCACTCATTAAGCAACAGAATTGTAACAAGATACAATTTTTTAGTTGTCCATCGAAAACGGATTTATTTTCAGTTATGAAATTAAAACTCTCTCGAATACTGACTGGGAAGCTCCTTCAAAACTGATTGGAGCCGTTTATGGGGCCATTGGGTTCTCGTAATCTTCAAGGAATGAGAGAAATAGTATGATTCGTATAAATACCTGTGCTGCAAGCATTGCTCTAGCGCTATCTGGTACAGCATTAGCTGCTCCAACAGCACCTAGCATCGACATGTACGGTTCCAACAACCTGCAATTTTCTAAAATTGAACTCGCGATGGAAACCACCTCTGGCTACAACCAGATGGTTAAATATCACGACAAAGCAAAAGTCGACGTTAAGTTCAACCAATGGAGCGGAACGTCAGGAAACACGTACAACATCTACTTTGATGGCGTTAAAGTAGCCACTGGCCCAATCACTGGCAGCCAAACCACGGCCTCATTCGAATATGGCCAAGGCGGCTTATTCGAAATGGAAATAGAAGCGTGTGACGAAACAGGTTGTAGCAAAAGCGCACCCGCTAAAATCACGATTGCCGATACAGATGGCGCACACTTAGCGCCACTTGCGATGAATGTGGATCCAAACAACAAGTCATACAACACAGATCCAAACACGGTAGTCGGTACTTACTTTGTTGAGTGGGGTATTTATGGTCGTGACTACACGGTAGATAACCTACCTGCTGATAACTTGACCCACATCCTTTACGGCTTCATCCCAATTTGTGGTCCTAACGAATCAGTAAAATCGGTAGGTGGAAACAGCTACAACGCCCTCATGACAGCTTGTCAGGGTGTTAATGATTACGAAGTAGTGATTCACGACCCATGGGCTGCTTTCCAGAAGAGTTTCCCTCAAGCGGGACACGAATACAGCTCACCGATCAAGGGTAACTACGCAATGATGATGGCGCTCAAACAGCGTAATCCTGATTTGAAGATCATCCCATCGATTGGTGGCTGGACGCTGTCTGACCCGTTCTTTGATTTCACAACTAAAGCCAACCGTGACACCTTTGTAGCGTCTGTTAAGAAATTCCTTAACACATGGAAATTCTACGACGGTGTGGATATCGATTGGGAATTCCCTGGTGGTGGCGGTGCTGCTCCAGACCTTGGTGATCCTGTAAATGACGGCCCAGCTTACATTGCACTGATGGCAGAACTTCGCGTGATGCTAGATGAGCTAGAAGCGGAAAACGGTCGTACTTACGAGCTCACTTCTGCGATCGGTGTTGGTCACGATAAGATTGAAGACGTGAACTACGGCGATGCTATCCAATACATGGATTACATCTTCGCAATGACTTACGACTTCTACGGCGGTTGGAACAACGTGTTAGGTCACCAAACAGCACTAAACTGCGGTAACTTCATGCGTCCTGGTCAATGTGATGGCACAGGCCTTGATGAAAATGGCGAACAATACACAGGCCCAGCTTACACCACAGACAACGGCATCCAACTGTTGCTTGAGCAAGGTGTTCCAGCGAACAAGCTTGTGGTTGGTACAGCGATGTACGGTCGTGGTTGGGAAGGCGTATTACCATCATCACTCACCGATCCGAGCGACCCTATGACAGGCGTTGGTAACGGCAAACTGAAAGGCAGCTCTGCGCAAGGCGTATGGGAAGATGGCGTTATTGATTACAAAGGCATTAAAGCAAACATGCTTGGCGCGAATAACCAAGGCATCAACGGCTTCGAATATGGCTATGACGAAATGGCAGAAGCGCCTTACGTTTGGAACCGCACTTCAGGTCAGCTAATCACATTTGATGATGATCGCTCTGTAAAAGCAAAAGGCGCGTACGTTCGTAGCCTTGGCCTTGCGGGTCTATTCTCTTGGGAAATTGATGCAGATAACGGCGACATCCTGAATGCAATGCATGAAGGCCTAGCGGGCGGTACAACTGATCCTGTCAACCGCAAACCAACGGCAGCTGCAGGTACAGACCAATCGGTTGAAGGCCCAGCTTCTGTTTCTCTAGATGGCAGCGCTTCAAAAGACAGCGACGGTACAATCGCGAGCTACGCTTGGTCTCAAGTCGGCGGTACAGCAGTAACACTGGCGAACGCTAATGCTGCGGTTGCGAGCTTCGATGTTGTTGAAGTCGCTCAGCAAGAAACACTAACCTTCAGCCTAACGGTAACGGACAACGAAGGTGCTACTTCTACTGACACCGTTGTTGTAACAGTAAGCCCTAAAGATACAGGCCCAGTAAACACAGCACCAGTAGCAGTGGTTACGGCTCCGGCTGAAGTTAATGCGGGTGATGTAGTCGTGGTTGATGCTTCGGCTTCAAGCGATGCAGACCAAGACACATTGACCTTCACATGGGATGTACCTGCTGGTATTGATGCAACGGTTCAAGGTTCTTCAGTGAGCTTTGTCGCAGCGGAATACACGAAAGATACAACGCTGAACTTCTCTGTAACAGTCAGCGATGGCACAGAGACATCGGTAGCAGCTACTTCAGTGAAAGTTCTTAAGAAAACCACAGGCGGCAGTACGTGTACTAACGCTTGGGATTCAGGCGCGGTTTACACTGGTGGCGACCAAGTGACTCAAGGCGGTAAGGTTTGGGAAGCGAAATGGTGGACAACCGGTGAAGATCCAACAACGACAGGCCAATGGGGCGTGTGGAAAGAGATCGGCCCAGCAAGCTGTGCTAACTAAAAATAGGATTGAGCTAAACACCAACTAAGCACCTAAAAGCAAGGCCAACCAGATAATGTCTGGTTGGCCTTTTTAATGTTTGTTTTCTTAGCTTTGAGCTTACGATCTTTTTATGGCGTCCTACTGACTTGCGCTCGTTGTGCTTAGCCAATTAAGTTATCAAAGCTCTCGAACACTTGTGGGCACTTCATTACTCGCCCGTGGCCCTGTCCTTGAGTCGCAATTAAAGTAACGCGACCCATTTCATTAGCCGCACGCTGAGACACATCAAACTTAGTAAACTTGTCTTGCTCATCATGAACGATGATCGTCTGAGACTCACGAAGCGCTAGCTTTCCATAGGGATCAACAGACTGAATCGGGTAGTTAAACTGCTCTTCGACTTCTCCAACTACCGCCTCGAACAGTTTCATTGAGTAGCCAGAACGCGCAACGCTGCCAAATAGGTTTTCTAGATAATCCAGTACAGGTGCAATCAGCAATAATGGCTTGTTTTCCAATTTAACGTGCTTACATTCCAACGCAGAAGCCGTGCCCATACTGTGACCGACCAAACCTGCTACCTCACCCACCGAATCGAGAATCGCTTCAAGGCCGTTCACAAACGCAGGAATATGACCATGTACACCATCACTGCCACCATGAGCAGGGTGATCATAAGCCAGAGCCGTAAAACCTTTAGCGGCGATATGTTCCATCAGAGGGAAAAACTGACTCGCGGTGCCAGACCAACCATGAGTCAGCACCCAAACAGGCCCCGTACCCAAAGAATAGGTTTTTAAAACGCCATCACGACCTTTGATTTCACTCTTGATAAGCCCTTGGGGATCAGCATTTTTCTGCTCAGTACGCATTGGAGTGAGCAGCAACTTACGTGCTGTTTTCTTCGCATGACTCGGCGCTAGGATGTAATGAAGATTGGTTGTTGCGCCAATTAAGCTGCGCTTGAAGCTGAATTTGTTCGATGTATTAAAGTAGATTTTGTCACTCATGACCGGTCCTTGTATCGCCATCATCATTGGCGGATCGAGCTCGGCCCTGAAAATCGAACGACCGTGCTATTTGTTAGTATAAAAAATGACGATAGCGCTGTTTATGATTGCTTGCCGCCACTTCTGTTAAAATCTTTTGCAAACCTTAGTTAAGCAAAGTCACATGATTTGCGAGTTAACCTGCTGTATGTATTAAACCGCTCTCCAACTGGCTACCAAGCGCTCGACACCACTCCAAAAATGGGTGTGGCTCGCTTGTTGGCCTCGTAACGAGTAGAACAAGTTCGCACTCAAATAAAGACCGTATAACTCGAAGGTTGCCTGTTTCGGGTCTAAATCGGCTCTGAACTGTTTGCTCTCAACCGCTTTTGCTACCTGAATCGTCAAGTAGTCAATCCACACTGAAATGGTTTTCTGCAGTGCCTTCTGAATCACAGACCTTTCACTGCCCGCATCTTTCCATGCATCAATAAACATGCAACTGCCTTGGAATGAATGGTTCCAGCCCAGCCAATTGTCGAGCAGCTGTTTCAATTTCGCTTCAATATCACCATCTCCCAGCTCTCTTGCGGGAATGATGACTCTTTCGGTGAATATGGCGTTGGAATACTCGAGTACAGAGAGTTGCAGGTTTTCTTTAGAGTTGAAGTGTGCAAACAAGCCACTCTTAGACATGCCACACTGCTTGGCTAACTCGCCAATCGTCAAACTCTCAAGCCCATTCTCACTTGCAAGCGCGAATGCATGGCTCAAAATATACTCTTTGGTTATCTTTCCCTTACTCATTATTCACCAATAATAAATCTGATACATTATTTTTAGCACGTTCGTTCTTTTTTTCAAGATTTTTTACTTAACCCTAGGTATTCATTTTGTCTTATCAAAGAACTGTGGAAAAATGCGACAGTATTCAAAGGAATTTGAGTTAACCGATTATTGAGTTTAATAACTAGGGAAAGAGAATGAACACACTTTGGGAACAGTTTGCGTTTTCGGCGTCGGTAACAGGCCCTATCTGTTTAATGCTGTTTCTTGGTGTGATGCTCAAACGAATCGGCTTAATCAACGACAATTTCATTGATGTCGCATCTAAGGTGGTCTTTCAAGTCACCCTACCCGCGATGCTATTTCTGAGTATTGTTCAATCGAATCACAACTTTTCAGCCAGTAGCGCGTTAGTTGCCTTTGGCGTCATCGCTAACTTTATCTTTTTCTTGTTCACGATTTTCTCGACCAAGTTAGTATTTAAAGGTTCGAAAGATCAAGGTGTGATTGTCCAAGGTGGATTCCGCGCTAATACCGCGATCATCGGCCTCGCCTATGTAGCTAATATTTATGGTAACCAAGGCGTGGCATTGGCGGCTATCTATGTCGCATCCCTAACCGTGCTATATAACATTCAAGCCGTAATTGCACTGACACCCAAAGGCGAAGACACAGGCGCGAAAGCGATTAAAGTGATCGCTAAGTCGATTACCAAAAACCCATTGATCATCGCTATTTTCTTAGCGGTCGTCTTCTATGCACTTTCGATTCCTATCCCAAAAATGGTCACTGATGCTGGTCAATATTTTGCCAACATGACGTTGCCTTTAGCACTGCTGTGTACCGGTGGGTCGCTCGATATCAGCTCGCTCAAACAAGAAAAGTTATCGACGTGGTTTGCCTCTAGCTACAAGTTAATTGCCTCACCGTTACTGATTACATTGGCGGCTGGGTACTTAGGATTTGAAGGGCTCGATCTCGGGCTTATCTTCTTGATGAGCGCGGCACCAACGGCAGCGGCAAGCTACGTTATGGCTCGTGCGATGGGAGGAAACTCAACACTGGCGGCTAACATCATCGCACTTACTACTGTCGTTTCACTTATCACTTGCACGCTCGGTATATTTGCATTGACTGCAATGGATTTAATATAGCTGCGACAGGCTTCAAAAAATCAATATAAGCCTTGAAACAAAGGTCATAAGCCTTGATTTAAGACTAACTGGTTGGGCATAAGGACTGCTAGATTTCGTAAAAATTTTACTAAGAGATCTGATATGTCTTCCGTTCAACATACGCCTTCACAACACATCGCCAGTATCGAATTAGGCCGAGTGATTGCTATCTTGGCGATCATTGGTTTACACGGTCAAATGGCACTTACTTATTGGCAAATCGATGAAGTGCCATGGATTGGTTATGTGCTCAACCAAACCGCTCGCTTCGCCGTGCCTCTGTTCTTCCTTATTTCCGGCTATCTGATTCAACCTAAGCTCACAGCGTCGCCTTGGACAACCTTCATTAACTACTCCAAACCACTACTTAAAGTTTGGTTAGCGTGGAGCATCATTTGTCTAGTCATGCCATTCAACCTCGCTAAGGTAGAAGAGTTTGGTTACCTAGGTGAGCGCCAAGGCTATTGGGGTTTCTTAATGAACACGCCACTTAACTCTTTCTTAGAGGGTGGATTGGTTCATTTATGGTTTATTCCCGCTCTCGTATGTGCAGTTTTGATCATTACTTTGATAGTCGAAATGAAACTCGACAAACTGCTATTACCAGCGGCCATTGTACTTTACGTTTATGGTGTTTTAGCGGGCAGCTACGCAACGCTAACCGGGTTAGAAGCACCTTTCTTCACGCGTAATGGCCCGTTCTTTAGCACGTTAATGGTGACCTTAGGTTTCCTTATTCGTCAGAATCAATGGAAGGTGTCATCAACTAAAGCGTTGGGGTTATTAGCGTTAGGCATGTTGATTCATTTTGCTGAGGCATCATGGCTCACCACGTTCGACGTCGGATTCAACATGAATGATTTCTTGTTTGGCACGGCGCTATGGGGGATGGGCGTGTTCATGTGGCTTTTAGCAAATCCAAACATGGGTAACTACGCTTGGGTTCGCGCCATTTCAAATCGCATGCTAGGTATCTACGTCAGCCATTTGCTGATCATTATCGTGTTGTTCAATGTCTGTGGAGTTTTAGGCATTACGGAATTGGCAAAAGACGTTACGGTATTTTTTGGCACCGTATTGTTGAGCTTCGGGTTGGT
This sequence comes from Vibrio sp. 10N.247.311.14, assembly GCF_041467715.1. Taxonomy (NCBI): domain Bacteria; kingdom Pseudomonadati; phylum Pseudomonadota; class Gammaproteobacteria; order Vibrionales; family Vibrionaceae; genus Vibrio; species Vibrio sp. 10N.247.311.14. The sequence continues at coordinate 4,204 of NZ_JBFSVE010000024.1, read as the reverse complement.
TGTTGGAATCGAAAAAACACCACTGCGACGCGTGCTGCTTCGTTAGTGTTTGTGCCTAACATCATCAGCTAAATCAGTTTTAAAGAGTCACAAAAAGTAAAGGCAAGATAACGGATTATCTTGCCTTTATTTCATCATGTCAGTAATGAGACTGTGTCACTCGCTGGAGTGTTATCGGAACGCCATTGCGCCCTTGCCAACACCTTCATAAGCGACGATTTGTAGTGATTGGTTCTCTGCTAGGCTCGGTTCAACTTGATCCGCGATATAGCCAGCAAGTAATTCCACCGTGGTATCTGTCGGTAAAATTTCCGTCTCACTCTTAGCAATCGCTAGCTCAAATTCGCCTTGTGGCGCGGTGTAGCGGAAGCCATAGTGACTTTCATCATTAACACTGTTCGCGTTTTCACTCAGGTTAAGTGATGAAACTGAAACTTGGTCTTCTTTAGAACCTAAATAAATGTCTTCCCAACGCTGAGCAAATGCTTGTTCACGTTGCCCGTCACGCTGACCATCGACCACGATTTCTACTGGAGAACGGTGACCATGCGCGATGCGTTGGCAGTTGCCATCATGCTTTTTTAAACCATGGGTGTAGTGGTAGAACGCGCCATTAATGTTCTCATGACGTAGGGTGATCTCTAACCCTGTGACGTTACTTGGTAGGTTATCGCGAAGAATATTGTAAACGTGTGCGGTCACACTCTCGATGGTGATCGCTTCTGCATCAATGAGGCAATATGCTTCATCAGGGCAATGTAGATGAAGACTCTTGTCACCACGCAACACATCAACCTTAGAGTAGCCCGCTTTGCTCGCTTGAAGAACAATTGCAGCGCTCTGCATTGGCAGCAGCAAACGATGATCAACATGCTCATCGACAAGCTGTTTGATCTGCTTTTTGACCTTGCTAAAATCCAGCACCATGCTCATTTCATTAAGTTCACCAGACATGGTGACATCTAAAATCCAACTATCTCCTACGACCCCTCTGTGTTCACAGATGTATGAAGAATCGATAACGGTAAGGTCTCTTACAAATAGGTTCAAGTTGAACTCCTTAATACTTTAATGAGATACGGGAGGCTGAATAATGTTCAGCAGGCACTTCGTCTCATTGGTGTCTAGATAAAATAGGACGGGCAGGATGTTACAACGAGCTTATAAAGTCCACCTTTTTACACCCTCTTCCGATAAAAGAACAAACTACATACAATTTCCGCTAAAACATAGACCAGCCAGATACGAATAGCCATAAATCGGGTGGGGATTGCCTGGCGTTTCACGACGCATTTTGCTTTAGCCAAAGGCGCGGCGACACTCCGGCAACATGTTGATAAGCACGTGAGAATCCTGAATAGCTATTGTAACCCACTTCATCAGCGACCCAATTGATCGGCTTATTTTGCAATAACAGAGATTGAGCAACAGAGACTCGCCACTTTTGCACATAATCTCCCGGCGTTTCACCCACTTCCCGTTTGAACGCTTCAATAAACTGAGTACGAGACATCGCGGCCAGTGACGCCATTTCGGCAAATAAACAATGCAAGGCTGCGACAAATGCCTGTGTTCCGTGTGAGCGCTAGACAAGCTCAACTCCCCCGCGCTCAATACATGAAGGTGGCCCTCTTTACCTTGTTGCGCGTTAAATGACGATACTCCACACAGGTTTCCAGAATAGAAAACGCCAGTGCGTATCGAGAAGTGTTCCATTAGTTGTGAAAGCAGATCCATGCATCCTCCGAACGATTCGCTTAGTTTTTAGTTCTTTTGTCCCTCTATAGACCGGACGAGTGGGCTAAATTATTTCAAACAAGATAACCAACACTGACAAGGAACTTGATATGTCACACATGAAATCGACCAGTCAAAAAATCACTCTAATGGCCGCGTTACTAGGCACCAGCTTTTCGTTAATGGCAGCAGACCTTGATATGAGTGTCGACAGCAATAACCTCGCAATTAAAGGCTATGATCCTGTCGCTTACTTTGCCAATGAAGGTCCAGTAAAAGGCACATCTGAGTTCACAGCGACCTATAAGAATGCGATCTATAACTTTGCGAGCAGTGAAAACAGAGATGAATTTCGAGCCAATCCAGAAGCCTATGCCCCTCAATATGGCGGTTACTGCGCGTTTGGAGTAGCCATGGGTAAGAAGTTTGAAACCGACCCTCTCGCTTGGAAGATGGAAGATGGAAAGTTGTATCTGAACTTAGACAAATCGGTTCAAAAACGCTGGCTGGAGAATACACAAGAGTTCATCCAAGACGCCAACAGCAACTGGACAACCATCAAAACCGTAGAAGCCTATAAGCTCTAGCCTACAGCGCTTATCCATTGCCCAAGAATAAAACGGAAGCGACCGAACGCTTCCGTTTTCATTGGGATTTTCCCCAAAGAGGCCAACCCAAAGCGATTGGCAACACCTACTAAGTCCATTTCTATTCTATACTCCTAGCAGATAAGCTTTTCTTTTTATGGAAGAATAATGACATTACCTAAGATTTTGGTACTCGGCCTCTGCGCCCTATCGACACTGACTTATGCCAACCCATGGCAGTTCGTCAAAAGTGAAGATGGCATCATGATTGATAAAAGGCCACACAGCGAAGGCTTGGTCGAAATACGAGCACAGATGCAAACGCCCACCACTTACTCCGGTTTTTTACTGTTATTGGAAGACAGTGAGAACGTGCCAAACTGGATAGATAATGTATCGCAAAGCCGTGTGTTGATGCAGATATCTGAAGATGAAAACATCGTCTATACCCAATTCAAAGCACCGTGGCCTGCCAGAGATCGAGACATGGTGACCTACTCAAAATACAGCATTGAAGATGGTCAGTTTGTCTTGTCGATAAAGGATGCGTCGAACTATTTGGCGAAAGAGTCGGGGTACATTCGAATCTACGATGTGGACGCTCTTTGGACGCTGCAACCGCTGACTAATGGCAATACCTACATCACCTACACCGCGTATGCGAACGCAGGGGGCATCTTGCCAAATTGGTTGATGAACAAGTTATCGATAGGCAGTGCACTGAGCACGTTTAAGGGGCTAAAAGAACAGTTACCAAAGTACCAAGGCCAACAGCACCCTAACCTGCCAAATGAGTCTCGCTAACGATACAAGTCGATAAGTAAATGGAGGCATTAAGGTTAAAGATTAAGGTCTTCTAGCGAGGTCGCGAGCTAAGATAAGCGCCAAGCCAAATACTTGAAGAAACAGGGCGATGTTCTTATAGAAAGCCATTTTCTCATCAAGCCTTTGGATTAACTCAACCAAGGTCAGGTTATCCAAATAGTAATCATCGATTCGAGTTCGTTGCGCTTCTTGTGCACTGTTTATCAGCATCATCAGTTTCGGTAAGTGGGCCAAAGAGATACTTGGCACTTCGCTACTCACCCAACGCCTAAGTTGCCCACGCAGTGCTTCGTCGAGAACCGTGGTCGGCTGCACCGTTTCTAGTTTATCAAGGTGAATCAAAATCGCTTCACGCTTGCGCTCTAGGGTTTCAATCGTATTCCAAGCAAGCTGTATTGAGTACACATTGCCGTATTTGCGATCGTTGTACTCCGCTTTCTCAGCTTCAATTTTATCGAGCACCAAGCTCGACATGACAATCGCCATGATGTTGAGTATCAAGCCTGCGAGGACAATCGCCCAAGCAGGAGGAAGACGCAACGCCATAATGCTCCCTAGAACATTTTATCAAAAGGTAGGTAAGCTAAGTTTAGGACAATCAAAGAGATCATGCAGATAAGCGTTAACACCATACCCACTTTTCGACCTTTGAAGTTCTTCGCTAAGATCCCTTTCGCATGAATCACACGCCCCAGAATAAACGCCACACCAATGACATGAATCAGCCACACACCGGCGCCATTCATCTCTAACAATCCCATCAAAATAACGGTGATTGGGATGTAATCCATAGCATTACTTTGTGCCGAACGTGCTATCTGTAACGACTCGACACCGCCATCAGCATGAGCAACAAGATTGATTCGCCTTTGCTTGATCACCTCTATTGCTAACCAAATCATTACGATCGTCAGCAAGGCTGCGTAAAGTGCTGTAACCATCATATTTCCCTATTATTTTGTGTTTACTCAGTGTTCTTTGTTATCTGTTCGACAACACCCGGCTTTGTTTCCTAATTGGATCTCAGATAGAAACGGCCAGTATGGGTGATTATT